>NZ_JAAAHR010000043.1:0-55245 GCF_009908215.1 Nonomuraea sp. K271
GGGCGGGCGGCCGCTGACCGACGGCGAGCACCGCCACCTGCTGGCCGCCACCGGCGGCAACCCGCTGGCCCTGCTGGAGCTGGCGGGCAAGGAGCTGCCGCCGGAAGGAGCGCAGGAGCCGCCGGCGTTGACCGACGAGCTGCGGCGTTCGTTCCTGAGCCGCGTACGCGCCCGGCACGCGGAGGCGTTGCCGCTGCTCCAGCTCGTCGCCGCCGACGGTTCCGGCAGCGTGGCAACCATTGAGAAGGCCGCCGCCGAGCTGTGCGTCGACGCCGGGCCGCTGCACCGGGCCGAGCTGGACGAGTTGCTCACGTACGACGGGCCGCGGCTGGTGTTCCGGCATCCGCTGATGCGGTCGGCGATCTACCACAGCGCGACGGCGGGCCGGCGGGCGGCGATCCACCGGGCCCTCGCGTCGGCGTTCGACGCCCCGGCCGACCAGCACCGCCGCGCCTGGCACCGAGGTCAGGCCGCGGCGGGCCACGACGAGGAGGCCGCCGGGCTGCTCGAACGCTCGGCCGAGCAGGCCGCGCTGCGGGGTGGCCCGGCGGCGGCCATGGCCGCGCTGTCGCGGGCCGCCGAGCTCACCCCGGCGGGCCCGCACCGGGGGCGGCGGTTGTGGAGCGCGGCGCGGGCCGCCGTCCGCGGCGGGTTCACCGCCGCGGCCGGGGACCTGCTGGACCGGGCGGAGCGCGAGCCGCACCTGGACGAGGTGGACCGGATCTCCGTGGTCGCGATGCGCGCCGTGGTGGCGGAGTTCATCGGCTCCCCCGAGGACGCGATGGACCTCATCAAGCCGTGGATCCCGCGCGCGCTCCGGGTCGACCGGCGCCGCTTCACCCCGACGGTCGCGATGTACGGCGACCTCGGGACCCGTACCAACCGCCCAGGGGTCTGGTCCGACCTCGCCGGCTGGCTCGACGCGTGCCAGCCGGAACAGGAGGGGCAGGACCACGACGACGGCCACGGCGGTCCTGAGGAGGCGGTGCTGCGACTGTTGCGCGCCGCCTGCCGGGTGCGCGCGGGCGACGACCCGGGACCGGCCGTACAGGACGGCGCCGGGGTGCGGGCGCTCACCGATCCGATCACGATGACCCTGGCGGGGGCGATCGCCCGTGGGCTCGGCGACCGTGAGCTGAGCAGGCGCCTATATCATGACGCCGGGCGGCTGGCCCGCGCCGGCGGCTCGCTGGGCGCGCTCGCGTGGAACCTCGAGTACCAGGCCGCGGACGAGCTCGCCCGCGGCCGGCTCGGGCTGGCGGAGGCGCACGCCGAGGAGGGGTGTGCGTTCGCCGCCGAGGTCGGCCAGCCGAACACGGCCTGCCGCAACCGCGGGCTGCTGGCCCTGTGTGCCGCGATTCGCGGCCGTCCCGAGGCCGGCGAGCTGGCCGCCGGGCTGCTGGCCGAGGCGGGCGAGCGGCGGCTGGCCGACGCGACGGCGTACGCCAGGCGGGCGCTCGGGCTGGTGGAGCTGGTCGCGGGCCGGCACGACGAGGCCGTGCGGCACTTCGCGGCGGTCGGCGGGTGGGACGCGGGTCAGCCTTCCGACCTGGCGATGGGGCTGGTTCCCGACCTGGTCGAGGCCCTCGTCAGGGCCGGTGAGCACGACAGGGCGGCCGTGGCCGCGGACCGGTACGCGCGGTGGACGGAGCACACCGCGTCGCCGGAGCTGGGCGCGCTCGCGGCGCGCTGCCGGGCGCTGGTCGCCGAGGACGGTTCGGGCGCTTACGCGGAGAGCCTGCGCCTGCACGCGCTGTCCGACGCCCCGCTGGAGCAGGCCCGTACCGAGCTGCTGCTGGGCGAGCAGTTGCGGCGGGACCGCCGCCGTTCGCTGGCGCAGCAGCACCTGCGTGGCGCGGCGGAGACCTTCCGCCGCATCGGCGCGCTCGCCTGGGCCGATCGGGCGCTGGGCGAGCTGCGCGCCACCGGCGAGTCGGCACGCGCGCCCGAGGCGGGGGCGCTGAGCACGCTCACCCCGCAGGAGCTGCGGATCGCGCTCGCCGTCGGCGAGGGGCTGACGAACCGGGAGATCGCCGCCCGTTTGTTTCTCAGCCCGCGCACGGTGGACTACCACCTGCGCAAGGTCTTCCAGAAGGCCGGCATCACCTCGCGGGCCGAGCTCATGCGCATGGTCCTGGCGGAACGCCCGGCGTAGTGCCGGTGATCCGCCCTGGCGGGAGACCGGTGTGCGGACCGGCGACATCACTGATTCGGTGGCGGGGCCGGTCTTCCTAGCGTGAGGGGCCTCAACGTCCTTCACGTCAGGAGTCCGACATGACGAACCATGAACGGCGGCCCGGCGGGGTACGCACCGCCGCCCGCCTCGTCTGGCACTACTTCGAACTGGTCATCGCGGCGGGCCTCGGGATGATGCTGCTCGACCCCCTGTGGGTCTCGGTGCTGGAGGTCGCCCGGTTCGACCTCTACATCCTGCTCATGGCGGCCGGCATGGCCGCCGGTGTGGCGCTTTGGATGCTGGTGCGCCGGCATGCCCGGCCGCGGATCGCCGAGATGAGCCTCGCGGTGTTCCTGCCGTTCCCCGTGCTGCTCGTTCCTTTCTGGCTCGGTGCATTACCGGCCGCTTCGGTGACGCTCATCGGGCATGTGATCCCGATGGTGCTTCTGGCGGCGGCCATGATCTGGCGGCGCGCGGAGTACGCGGACCCCCGGCACCGGTTCAGGTTCCGGTCCGGATGGTGGCGCGGGACGGCCATCGTCCTGGCGGCGCTGCTGCTTCCCGGCGCGGTCTCCGCGGTGAACACCACCGGCAAGTTCGGCGACCTGTACACGGCTCCCGCGAACGCGACGACCGCCGCGCCGGCGCCGAAGGCGCACGATCCGGCCAAGCCGACGGTGGCCCTCCTGGTCGGCGGCGGCGGCACGAACGTGGCGGACCTGCTGGGCCCGTACGAGGTGCTGGCGGGCACCGGCCGGGTGAACACCTACGTCGTCTCCTCCGGCGCCCGGCTGGCGCCCCTGACCGGCGGCCTGGACCTGGTGCCCGACCTGACGTTCCCCGAGCTCGCGCGGCTGCTGGACGAGCAGGACGACACGCTCGACGCGGTGATCGTCCCCGCCCTGCAGGACCCGGGGCCGGCGGAGCTCGGCTCGATCACCCGCTGGCTGCGTGAGCAGTCGGCGGCCGGGGCGCTGACGATGAGCGTCTGCACCGGGGCGCGTACGCTCGCGGCGAGCGGGCTGCTCGACGGCAGGACCGCGACGTCGCACTGGTTGCGGATGGCGGGGCTGCGTGACGACTTCCCCCGCGTCGGCTGGGTCACGGGCGTGCGCTACGTCGACGACGGCGACATCATCAGCACGGCCGGCGTGTTGTCCGGCGTCGAAGGCGCCCTGCGCATGCTTGAGCGGCTGGTCGACCCCGGCTCCGCCCGGGAGGCGGCGCGGAAGGTGCGCTGGCCCCACTACTCCCCCGGCGCTGCTGTGCGGATCGCCGAGTCCCGGCTCCAGCCGCCGGATCTGGTGGTCGCGCTCAACGCCTCCTACAACCCCGGGCCGTCCTCCATCGGCGTCCGGGTCGCCGGCGGAATCGGCGAGTTGGAGCTCGCGTCCGTGTTCATCTCGTACACCGAGCACGCCATGGTCGGGCGTACCGTCGCGCTGGGCGACGGGCCGTTCCGCTCCAGGCACGGGCTGACCTTCGTGCCGCGCTCGACGGTCGCCGCCGCGGCGGACGGGCTCGACCGCCTGCTCGTCCCCGGCGTGAACGCCGCACGCGCGAAGGCGGCGGACGGCGTGGCGGGACTGCGGCCTGAGTTCCTCCACACCGAGGAGGAGTTCGCGTTCGATCCGGTGTTGCGCGACATCGCCCGCACCTACGACGTGCAGACGGCGCTGTGGACGGCGAAGACGATGGAGTATCCGGTGTCCCACGTCGGGCTGAGCGGCAGCGCCTGGCCGTGGCCGGCGACGATCGTGCTGCTGGTGCTGGTGCTGCTGGGTGGCGTCGCCGCCGTGGTCGCTCCGCTGGTGTTCCGCCGCATCCGTACGCGCCACTAATGGGATTGTTGTCCCGTTAGCGTGCTATCCTAAACGGGACAACAATCCCATTAGCAAGAATGGACGTGAATCATGGAATATCGGCAACTGGGCGCCTCCGGACTCAAGGTCCCCGCGCTGAGCTTCGGCGCCGGCACCTTCGGCGGCAAGGGCGAGCTGTTCGGCGCGTGGGGAGACACCGGCGTCGCGCAGGCCAGGCGGCTCGTCGACATCGCCCTCGACGCGGGCGTCACCATGTTCGACACCGCCGACGTCTACTCCGACGGCGCCTCGGAGGAGGTGCTCGGGCAGGCGCTGAGAGGCCGCCGCGACCGCGCGCTCATCTCGACCAAGGCGGGCCTGCCCACGCACGAGGGGCCGGACGGCGCGGGCACCTCGCGCCCCCGACTGATCAAGGTGGTGGACGACGCGCTGCGCCGCCTCGGCACCGACCGCATCGACCTGTTCCAACTGCACGCCTTCGACGCCGCCACGCCGGTCGAGGAGGCGCTGTCCACTCTCGGCGACCTCGTCAGGGCCGGCAAACTCCGGTACGTCGGCGTGTCCAACTTCTCCGGCTGGCAGCTCATGAAGTCGCTCGCGACGGCCGACCGCTACGGCTACCCGCGCTACGTCGCCCACCAGGTCTACTACTCCCTGGTGGGCCGCGACTACGAGTGGGAGCTGATGCCCCTCGGCCTCGACCAGGGCGTCGGCGCCCTGGTGTGGAGCCCGCTCGGCTGGGGCCGCCTCACCGGCAGGATCCGGCGCGGCGTCCCGCTGCCCGAGGTCAGCAGGCTGCACAGGACCGCCGCGTACGGCCCGCCGGTGGACGACGAGCGCCTCTACGCGGTGGTCGACGTCCTCGACGAGCTGGCCGGCGAGACCGGCAGGACCGTCCCGCAGATCGCTCTCAACTGGCTGCTCCAGCGGCCGACCGTCGCCTCGGTCATCGTCGGCGCCCGCAACGAGGAGCAACTGCGGGAGAACCTGGGCGCCACCGGCTGGCGCCTCACCGGCGACCAGGTGGCCAGGCTCGACGCGGCCAGCACCGTCACGGCCGCCTATCCCTACTACCCGTACCGCAGTCAGGAGGGCTTCGCCCGCGTCAATCCGCCGGTCGAATCCCTGATCCGCGCGGGCTGACCTCCAGGAACCCGTCTCGCGGGCGCGTGCCCGCGCCGTGTCAGGGCATGTGCCGACCTTGGGGGTCGAGGCCGGTGGGAGCCGGCCTGAGCAGGAAAGGAGACGGGGGAATGGACGGCGAGAAGGTCAAAGAGTTCCTGGGCAGGGTCGTGGCCGACATGGCGGCCACCGAGGCCGCCGGCTCAGTCGTGGTCGGCCAGCGGCTGGGCCTCTACCGCGCGCTGGCAGAAGGGCCCGCGACGCCCGAGGAGTTCGCCGAACGCACCGGATGCCACCCGCGCTACCTGACCGAGTGGCTGCGGGGCCAGGCCGCCGGCGGCTACGTCGGCTACGAGCCGGAGACCGGCCGGTTCTCGCTGAGCGAGGAGCAGGCGTTCTGCCTGGCGAGCCCTGAGGGCCCCAACGTGCCGGCGGCGTTCCTCATCGCTCTGGGCATGCTGCGCTCGGAGCCGCGCATCACCGAGGCGTTCCGCACGGGCGCCGGCGTCGGCTGGCACGAGCACCACGAGGACGTCTTCGTCGGGTGCGACGCGTTCTTCCGGGCGGGGTACACGGCCGAGCTGATCCCGCACTGGATCCCGGCGCTGGAGGGGGTCGAGGCGAAGCTCACCGCCGGAGCCAGGGTCGCCGACGTCGGCTGCGGCCTCGGCTCGTCGTCGCTGCTGCTCGCCGAGGCGTACCCGCGCACCACGGTCCTCGGCTCGGACTACCACACCGAGTCGATCGCGCTGGCGCGCAAGCGGGCGGCGGAGGCGGGGCTGGCCGACCGGGTCGGCTTCGAGGTCGCCGGCGCGCAGGACTTCAGCGGCACGGACTTCGACCTGGTGGCGATGTTCGACTGCCTGCACGACATGGGCGACCCGCTGGGCGCGGCCAGGCGGGTGCGGGGGGCGCTGGCTCCCGACGGTACGTGGCTCCTGGTGGAGCCGCTGGCCTCGGACCGGGTCGAGGAGAACCTCAACCCGCTGGGACGGCTGTACTACAGCGCGTCCACGTTCCTCTGCGTGCCCAGCGCCCTGTCCCAGCCGGGCGGGTACGCGCTGGGCGCGCAGGCCGGGAGCGCCGCCATCCGCGACGTCGTCACGGAGGCGGGCTTCACCCGCTTCCGCGAGGCGGCGCGGACCCCGTTCAACCTCGTGTACGAGGTACGCCCCTAGGCGGGCACGTCAACCGCCCGGAGCGGCCGTCACAGGCCGTACTCCTCCGCGGTGACGTACGTGACGCCGAGCTCGGTGAGCTTGGCCCGCAGCCCGTAACGGTCGAGCCCTTTGCGTGGGCGCGGCTCGCAGGCGCGGAACCCGGCGCCCGGCCTGCACTGCTCCACCGCCGCGTGGAGCGTCAGGTTGTCGCCCGGCCAGCACAGCACGGTGACGGCGGTGCCGCCGATGCGGGAGCCGAGGTGCGTGGGCCGCAGTTGCGGGCCGAGGTGGCCGGTGCGGCCCAGCGCCTCGTGGACGGTGGCCACGCCGTACGCGGCGAGCTCGGCGACCTGGCCGCCGTCGGCGCGCGGCGGGTCGGTGACGATGGCCGTCCTCATGCCAGCACGTCCGTGACCTGCGGATAGAGACGCATGTAGGCCTCTCCCATGGTGGTGTGCGGCAGTCCCAGGTTGGGGCCGGCGTTGCGCTTGACCTGCACGCCGCGGCGCCGGGCGAGGTCGGTGTAGTAGTCCCACATGTGCTGCTGCGCGGGCAGGCACTCCATGGCCTTGCGCTTGGTGTCGAAGACGGGGGTGATGTCGAGCAGCACGTCGGGCTTGAACCCGCACTGCTCGGGCTGGTGCGGCTCGAAGAAGAACACCGGCGGCGCTCCCAGCGGCTCGCCGGGCGCGTCGTAGCCGACGGCCTGCGCGAGGATCCGGGCCTGCAGCGCCATGCGGGCGGCGGCGGGGTGGTCCTGGTTGTACGGGTCGGCCAGCGGGTGGGTCAGCACGACCGTCGGGGTGACCTCGCGGTAGACGCGGACCATCCGGTCGACCAGTTCCGTCGTCTCCAGCAGCGGGTAGTCGCCGGCGTCGAGGAACTCGATCTCGGCCCCCAGCACCTCGGCCGCGCCGGTCGCCTCCTTGCGGCGGAGCTCCTTGATCTCCTCCAGCGTCCTGCCCTCACGCCAGGCCTTCGCCGACTCGCCGCGTTCCCCGTACGTCAGGCACAGCACCTTCGCGCGCTCGCCTCGGGACGTGGCCAGCGCGATCGCTCCGGCGGCGCGCCAGACGAAGTCGCCCGCATGCGCGCTGATCACCAGCAGAGCCATCGCGGCCTCTCCTTCGGTCGTCATTCGTCACGAGAATCCGTTGTCCGTCACGAAGGACAGTAGGAGCGCCCGTCCCGCGCCGGAACGTCGTGACGTCCGGCATGCTCTACGTCATTCGACCTAGAGCCCGCCGCCTACCGCATGGACGGCCACCTTCACATCGGACATTTGTCGCGGCGAAGTCCGTGCGGATGCCCGGCGACACCCACTCCCGCGTCCGGTTCTACTGGTGGGCCAGGACGTCCCCTCAACAGGAGCGCCATGGAATTCCTGGTACGCACGGAGAACCTGCTGCCGCCCGACACGCCCGACCACACCCGTGACCGCCTGCGCAGGGCGGAGCGCGAGCGGGCCCAGGAGCTGCGAGACGCCGGCATTCTCAAGCGGTTGTGGCGGGTCCCCGGCCGCAACGCCACCGTCGGTCTCTACGAGGCGGGCGACCCCGCCGAGTTGCACGACGCGCTGACGTCGCTGCCGATGTGGAAGTGGATGGACGTGACCGTCGAGGCGCTGGCCACCCACCCGCAGGAACGGGCGTAGCTTCTCGAATGTGACACGGGCCGTCCTGCTCCGGGCATAGAGCGCCCGGGGCCGTCCGCCGGACCGGCCAAGTCTTGGCCAAGCCCTGCCGGGATGGCGCCGGCCTGCGGGACTTCTCCCCCTATGGCCGATCACAGTGGGTGAGTTCACGCCTTTCTTCCCGGAGCGGAACCAACACCCACGACACGGTGAGCGCTCCGGGCTCTTGCGGACAAGGAGTCAGACATGCTCGAGCGCGTCCTCACCATGACCGTGGCGACCGCGGCGACACTCGCTCTGGCCGCCGCCCCCGCACGGGCGGGCGACGGGCCATGGGAGAAGGCCAGGTACGACGCGCGCGAAGGCTCCGTCCTCGTGGACGCCGACCGCAAACGGATCACCGTGTGCGACAAGCTGCGCGACGGCACCGCCGTCAGGGCCGAGTACACCACCACCCGCGACCAGGCGTGGACCGCCCAGGCGCCGCAGGGCGGCTGCCGTACCCGCCGCACGTGGCTCACCAGGATCACCGGCTTCCGGCTCTGCACCGGCCACCTCAACCTGGGCCGCATCGCGTGGGACGGCTGCCGCCACCGCGTCAAGACCCCCGACTCGAGAAGGGCGAGGCACCACCGGCCGTTCGGCGCGGTAGGAGCACGGTCCTAGGCCCGGATCCCCCTGTGGTGGCGGCGTCGCGGCGCCGTACGCCGGGCGCTCGGCGTGCCGTCGGTGACCTTCTACGGCAACTCCTACGGCACTGTTCCGGCCCAGGATTACACCACCGGGTTCCCTCGAAGCACGGCCCGCCGGCGATCTGCCCCCGGCGCGCGGCACGGGTCTCTCCCCGGGCGAGTGACGGCTGGTCGCCGCCGCCTTCGCGACCGCCACCGACGCGCTGAGCCGCCGCAACCCCTACTCGGCGCTGTACGTGTCGTCGAAGGGACGGGTGGACTTCGACGACGCACGGCCCCGGGCTGGCGCTCCCCGACGTGCTGGCACGCCGCGCGCAGGAGGAGCTGATCCACCCGTTGCTGGGCTGCCTGTCGGTCGCGCCCACCTAGGGGCGGCGAGGCCGCCCTGAGGTGGGGGCAGCGGCTGATGTGGCGGGCCGTGGAGCCGGTGGAGGCCGGGCCGTGAACGCCCGCCGCCGCGGGGGCACCGTGTCCGTGCGTATCCGGCAGGTACGCTGGTGGCCATGTCCGGACACGTCTCCGAGCGCCCCGCCCCCGCCGGGAGCGGCGAGGGCATCACCTGCGGCGCGCAGTTCACCGACGTGTTCCGGGTGCTCGGCAAGCGGTGGAACGGCATGATCATCGTCGCGCTGCTGCAGCGGCCCGCCCGCTTCAGCGAGCTGGCCAGGGCGGTCCCCGGGATCACCGACGGCCTGCTCACCGACCGCCTGCGCGAGCTGATGGCGGTGCGGCTCGTGGAGCGGAGCCTGGCGGGCGGCGCGGGCCATGCGGCCGGCGCGGTCTTCTACCGCCTCACCCCCGCCGGCGAGGACCTGCGCGACGCCTTCCAGGAGCTGTGCGCCTGGGCCGATCGCAACAAGATCAACGAGTTGTGCGCGCAGGAACGCCCTGGCGACGGGTGCTGAGGCCGCTTCGCGCCGGCGCGGGTGTCAGCCTCTGACGAGGCCGATGAGCTCGGCGTAGAGATCGATCATCTCGTCCAGCCCAGTCAGCTCGCCCGGCGCGTCGGGGTCGATGGTGGAGAAGAGCACGTGGTCGATGCCGGTGCCCTCCAGCCCTTCGAGGTCGGCGGCGATCTGCCGCGGTGAGCCGCCGAGGAACGGCCGGTCGTCGCCCAGCGGCGCGGCGGTGAGCGGCACATTGGCCCGTGCGACGACGGTGACCGACTCCGGGTCGCGGCCGCCCTCCGCGACGGCCGACCTGAACGCCTTGGCCAGACCGGTCACCATGTCGTGGGAGAGCGCCACCGGGTTGAGCCCGTCGGCGACGCGAGCGGCCCGGCGCACGCCGGCCGGCGTCATGGCGCCGAGCAGGATCGGCACGTGAGCCTGCACCGGCTTGGGGTTGATCTCCGACTCGGCGATCTGGGTGAACGTCCCGTCGTACGCGACGGGGTCGGGCCCCCAGCAGGCCCGCATGGCGGCGATCACCTCGTCCATGCCCGGCCCGATCCGGCTCATCGGCACGTTCGCCGCGGCGAACTCCTGCGGCATCCAGCCCTGGCCGAGGCCGGCGACGACCCGGCCGCCGCTGAGCTGGTCGAGCGTGGCGAAGCGCTTGGCCAGCACGACGGCAGGGTGCAGCAGCGCGTCGATGATGCTGGTGCCGAGCTTGACGCGCTCGGTGAGCGCGGCGACGTAGCTCAGCGTCTCCAGCGGCTCGTAGACGCTGCGGTAGATCTCCGGCACGGGCTGCGGCTCGCCGCCGCCCATCGACACGGGGGCGGTCGGCCGGAGCAGGCGTTCGTAGGTCCACACCGAGTCGTATCCGAGCCGTTCGGCTTCGCGGGCGACGCGGGCGATGCCGGCCGGTGTGGCCAGCGGACCGGACGTGGGCAGGGCGACACCAAGTTCCATGCCCACACCCTACTACCTTTTTCATAGCGCACTATGAAAAACAAAGCGCCGTCAGGCCGGGAAGTCCACCGGGTTCGCCGAGCGCGTCCTGGCGTTGCCGATCACCGGTTTGAGCATCAGGCTCCAGCCGCTGGCGGAGGTGAACCTCAGCCGCTGGTCATGGAGTGGTCACTGTCCGGAACGCCCAAGTTTCTACAAGCTTGCCACCAGAACCCGGTAATGCCGGTTCTAGATCTCGAGCAGGGGCACTTACCGTTGGGCCTATGGCTGGTCAGGGCAGCGCAGCACCGTCGTCACCGCGGGCCGGAGCGAGGTAGGCCGTGCAGGACGGCGTCGTCGGCGCTGCCGCGCACCCTGCCCTTGAGGTGGACGAGGTGCTGACCCAGGCCGTACGCGACACGGGAGCGCACATCGGCGTGGTCTACCTGCTGGCCGATGACGGCCAGGTGCTGCTCATGGAGACGGAGACCGGGCTGCCCGCCCAGATCGTCAAACCGTGGACGCGGATATGGGTGAGCGCGGACGTCCCGGCGTCGGGCGCCGTACGCGAGGGCCGGCTCATCTGGGTGCCCGACTACCAGAAGCTCGCCTGTCGCTATCCGGCGACGGCGATCGCGCTGCCGTACCCGTTCGCCGCGGCCGCCGCGCCGATCCAGTCGGACGGGGAGGTGTGGGGCTCCATGGTCCTGCTGTGGCCGCCGTCGCATCCCGAGGAGCTCACCCTCCACGAGCGGGGGACCATCGAGCGCGCCACCCGCGCGCTCGGCGGCATCATGGAGGAGGCCACCCGCGCGGGGCTCCCGCCGCGGGCCGGGGGCGAGCCGCGTGTCCTCCGCCCTTCGTGGGCCTTGATGCCGGACGTGCACCGCGCCCTGGCCTCGACCGGCTATCTCGACCGGCTGCGCCACGGCTGCGTGGGCCTGGATCTGGAAGGACGACTGACCTTCGTCAGCGCGGGGACGGCCGGCGTGCTCGGCGTCGACCTCACCGACAGACTGGGCGAGTTGTTCTGGAGGGCGGTGGCGTGGCTGAAGGATCCGCTGTTCGAGGACCGTTTCCGTGCCGCGGCCGTCAGCCAGGAGCCCACGTCCTGCGTCGTACGGCATCCCGATGGCCGCGCCCTGCACATCAGCCTGCATCCGGATTCGTCCGGCATCAGTCTGTACATCACGGAGGCGGCAGCCGATCGACCGGGCCCGCGCCCCGGCGAGCCCGTGGCCGGCATCGTCAGCCAGCCCCGGGCGGACGTCTTCTACAACCTGCTCCACCTCGCGGCGACGCTGAGCCGGGCACTGAACGTGCAGGAGATCGTCGACATGGTCGCCGGCCATGTCATGCCGGTGTTCGACGCACAGGCGCTGACGATCATGACGGCCGAAGGCGGCAGGCTGAACGTCATCGGCTCGCACGGCTACGAGCCGGGCCTCGTCGAGCGGTTCGACCGCCTTCCGCTGGCCGCCGGCGCCCCCGCCCAGCACGTCGTGCGCACCGGCGAGCCCGCCTTCTTCTCCGACATCGAGGAGTTGCACCGGATGTATCCGGGGGCCGAGGTCCGTGACGGGATGGCCGCCTGGGCGTTCCTGCCGCTGCGCACCTCCGACACCGTGGCCGGCGCGTGCGTGCTGGCCTTCGGCGAGCCCTACCCGTTCACCGACGAAACGCGGGCCAGCCTCACCGCGATGGCCGGGCTCATCGCGCAGGCCCTCGACCGTGCGCTGCTCTACGACGCCAAGGACCGGCTCGCCCACACCCTCCAGACCTCGCTGCTGCCCCGCAGCCTGCCCGAGATCGCCGGGCTGGACGTGGCCGCCCGGTACGTGGCCGCCACCCGTGGCGTGGGGATCGGCGGCGACTTCTACGACATGATCCGCCTGGGCCACACCAAGGCCGCGGCGATCATCGGGGACGTGCAGGGCCACAACGTCACGGCCGCCGCGCTCATGGGGCAGGTCAGGACCGCCATCCACGCCTACGCGGCGGCGGGGGCGAGCCCTGGCGACGTGCTCAAGCTCACCAACCGCCTGCTCATGGACCTGGACCCCGACCTGTTCACCAGCTGCCTGCTCGTCTACTTCGACCTGCGGCTGCGTACGCTCTGGGCGGCCAGCGCCGGGCATCCGCCGCCGCTGCTGCGCCCGCCCGGCCAGCCCGCCGAGGTCATCGACGTGCCCGCCGGCATCCTGCTCGGCGTCCAGGGCGACGCCGAATACCCCACCGTCCAGGTGCCGTTCCCGCCGGACGCCGTCCTCCTCCTCTACACCGACGGCCTCGTCGAGACGCCCGGCGTCGACCTGGGCGAGGCCATCGGCGAGCTCGCCGAGCACTTCGGCCGCGCCGCCGGCGAGCCCGTCCACCAGCTCTGCGACACGCTGCTCAACCACGCCCCCCACACCAGCCAGCGCGCCGACGACATCGCGCTCCTCCTCGTGGAGCACCGCGCGCCCCCGGGCTGACCCCGTTTCGGCCCCGCCGTACGGGGCAGAGCGACCCCCTTGAGCCCTTGAGGCGGACCGAGGAGGTGACCCATGGCGAAGATCTGGCGCGACCGCCCCGCGGCCGGCGGCGACGACCGGTCCGCCGTCCACGGTGCACCGCACACGACCGGCAGCCGGTCACCGGGCACCCCGAAGCCGGACGAGGGGCCCACGTACGGGCGGGGATCCGGCGGGCGGCCCCTCTGGAGCGAACGCGACCGCGACGCCGAACGCATCGGCGCGGTCCTGCGCCGGTCGGGGTGCGCCGCGACGGGCGACGACGGGTTCGCCGTCGAGGGCGGGCACGACGGCGTCTTCCTGGTGACCTTCGCCGAGCGGCGCCCGCCCCCCGCGGACGGGATGGCGGCCTGCGTGAGAGCGCTGGTCCGGGCCGGCATGTCGGCCGAACCGCAGCCGGGCGACGCGCGTACGCTCCGCGTCAGGACCCGCACCGTCGGCTGACGGCGGGCCGGGCCCCTTAGCCGCTCCTGGGACGGACCCGCGGGCGGTCAGTCCAGCACGCCGGGCGTGCGCTCCCGCAGCACCTCCAGGAACGCCGCCGCCGGCCTGCTCCAGTGGCCGCGCCGCCTGCGCACGACGACCACGGGCAGGGCGGCGTCCAGGTCGTCCACCTCGACCGCCCGCAGGCTGCCGATCCGCAACTCCTCCCTCACGCTGCTGACCGGCATGAGGGCGACGCCGAGGCCGGCCTGCACCAGCCGCTTCTGAGCGGTGAGGCTGTCGACCCTGGTGATCGGGGCGTCGGCCAGCCCCATCGCGGGCAACCGGCGGTCGAGCAGGTGGCCGAAGGAGTCGGGCTGGCCCCGCTCGGGAGGGAAGCCCAGCCACCGCTCGCCCTCGAAGGCCCGCAGATCCGGCAGGCGGCGGGCGGTGACGGGATGCGCGGCGGGCACGACGACCAGGAGTTTCTCGACGCCGAGCGGGATCGACTCCAGCTTGGGGTCGGCGTCGGGGAAGTAGCGCAGGCCCAGGGTGGCCTCGCCGCCGCGGACAAGGGCGCTCACCTCGCGGCTCGTGGCGGTGCGCAGCTCGACCGAGGCCTCGGGGAACCGCGACTCGAACGTGCGCAGCGCCTCGACGATGTGCGAGTCGGCCAGGGTGCCGACGATGGCCAGGCTGAGGGTCCGGGTGCCGCCGGGCCGCTCGGCCGCCTCGCGCACGGCCCGCTCGCCGTCCCTGATCGCCGCAAGCGCGGCCTCCGCGTACGGCAGGAGTGCCCGGCCCGCGTCGGTGAGCACCACGCTGCGGCCGGTCCGCTCGAACAGGGCGGCACCCAGCGACTGCTCCAGCTCGCGGATGCGGCGGCTGATCGCGGGCTGCGACCGGTTGAGCTTCCTGGACGCGTCCGTGAACCCGCCCAGCTCCGCGATGGCGGTGAACGCCTCGATCTCCTCGACAGTCACATCCATCAGTATTCCTGATGGGCAGCATCATCACCATGCATTTGACTGATCTGTCGCCGGGCGGCCAGAGTGAAGGCGTCATCGCAGCTCACGACGGGAGAGCACCATGACCGACCAGACGGCCCGCGCGACGCGTTTCCGGGCGCTCCACGACGGCCCCGAGCCGTTCCTGCTCCCCAACCCGTGGGACGCCGGCACGGCCAGGCTGCTGGCCTCGCTGGGTTTCGACGCCCTCGCCACCACCAGCCTCGGCGTGGCCAACCAGGCCGGCCGCACCCGGGCCGCCCGGCAGGACGTCCTCGGCAACTGCCGCGTCATCAGCGAGGCGACCCCGCTGCCCGTCAACGCCGATCTGGAGAACGGCTTCGCCGACGACCCCGCCGAGGCGGCCAAGATGATCGCGGACGTCTGCGCCTGCGGCGTGGCCGGCGCGTCCATCGAGGACGCCACCGGCGACCGCAGGAGTCCGATCTACGACTTCGGGCTGGCCGTCGAGCGCGTGCGGGCCGCCGTCGAGGTCACGCGCGGGCTGCCCGTCCCGCTCGTGCTGACCGCCAGAGCCGAGAACCTGCTGTACGACGAGGGCGGGCTCGACGACACCATCCGGCGTCTCCAGGCCTTCGAGGAGGCGGGCGCCGACGTCCTGTACGCGCCGGGGCTGCGCACGCTCGACGAGATGCGGGCGGTCGTCTCCTCCGTCGGCAGGCCGGTGAACGTGGTGATGGGCTTCGCCGACCCGGCGATCACGCTGGAGCAGCTCGCCGGGATCGGGGTGCGCCGGGTGAGCATCGGCGGCGCGCTGTCCCGGTACGCGCTCGGCGCGTTCCTCGACGCGGCCAAGCAGATGCGCGACGGCCGGTTCGGGTTCGTCGCGGACGTGCCGCCGATGGGCGAGCTCCTCCGCGCGTTCAGACCGTACTCCACCCCCTGAGGAGGGCCGCCCCGGCGGCGCATGACATGATCGTCGGCAGGATCACCGTGAGAAGGAGCGGGACATGCCGGATCAGCAGGGCCGCCGCGTGCCCGGCAGCGACGTGCCACTCCAGCCGCTGACCGTCGGCACGTCGGCGCTCGGCGCGGGCCCCGGCGACGATGCGCTGGCCGAGATGATGGTGGCGGGCCGTTTCCGCCAGCTCGACACCTCCAACAACTACGCGGGCGGGCGCTCGGAGACGCTGATCGGCGCCGCGCTCAAGCAGGCGCCCGACGGCGTGACGATCTTCTCCAAGGCCGACCGCGACCCCGCCACCGGCGTGTTCGACGGTGACCGGGTCATGCGGTCCTGGGAGGAGACGACCTCCCGCCTCGGCGTCGAGACGTTGCCGATCTACCACCTGCACGACCCGATGACCATCACGGTCGGCGAGGCGATGGCCCGCGGCGGCGCCGTGCCCGCCCTGGTGGCGCTGCGCGAGCAGGGGCTCGTCGGCGCGATCGGCATCGCCGTCGGCGGCGGCACCATGGTGGAGGACTACATCCGCACCGACGCGTTCGACGCGGTGCTCACCCACAACCGCTACACCCTGGTCGACCGGCGCGCGGAGGAGATCCTTCGGCTCGCCACGGAAAGGGACATGACGGTCTTCAACGCCGCTCCCTTCGGCGGCGGCATCCTGGGCGGCTCGCCACGGCACGCCACCCGCTACGGCTACCGGCGGGTCTCCCCCGAGTTCGCCGCGCACGTCGAGCGGCTCAAGGCGCTGTGCGAGCGGTGGGGCGTCCCGCTCGCCGCGGCTGCGCTGCACTTCTCCCTCGCCGAACCACGCATCCACTCCACGGTCGTCGGCGTCACCTCGGCCGAACGGCTGGCCGAGCTGGGGATCATCGCCGACACGGTGATCCCCGGCGGGTTCTGGGAGGACCTGGCGGCGCTCGGGGACCCGCCTCCCTCACCGATCGACTGACGCCCGCCGGGCCGGCCACCCGCCTCCCGATGGCCGAGAATCTCCCGGCATGATCCACCGGTCACGCGAACCGGAGACTGCTGAGGAGCTGAGGCAGGCATGGCGATTGTCATCGTGGACTACGATGCGGCATGGCCGTCGCTGCGCCTCGGGCCAGCGCGGTCACCACGTGCACGTGGTGCGGGCCGACACGTGGGAGACCCGTAACGAGCGGCTGCTGCGCGACCATCCGAGGAGCGATCCCCGTGCGGCCTCCGAGTACGCCGCACTCAAGCGCCACCTCGCGGCCTGCGACATGGACGCCGCGGCCTACACCCGGGCCAGGACCGACCTGATCCAGCCGCTCGTCGACGAGGCCCGTCAGGCGCGCGGCCTCCCCCGCGTCCCGGTGTGGGAGGAGTGACCGTCAGCGCCCGCGCGGCTCCGTGACGCGCTCCCGGGCTCGCACGCGCGCCGCCTGCCGTTCCAGGGCCAGCCTGACGGCGAGCGGCGCGAAGGCGAGCAGCGGCACGATCAGGTGGACGGCGCCGGCCAGGCGCTGGTCGGCCGCCGGCACGCCCGCCGGGGCCGCCTGCAGGAACCAGCCGGCCGCGACGCGGGGCCCGGTCAGCAGGTACGCGCCGAGCGCCAGGTGCACCGCGGCGGCCACCGCCAGCAGCCGGGCCCGCGCGGCCCACGGGAACGGCCGGGGCAGCGGGTCGGCGCCCGCCAGCACCCACGACACGGCCAGCCCGAGCCCGAGGAACAACGCCGCGGTGGCCAGGTGGGAGCCGTAGGCGGACAGGGACCAGGGGAACCACGCGGTCCCGTACAGCAGCAGGAACAGCACCGGGTACGCGGTCAGCAGCAGGCCGGGCCGGATGATCCGGCGGCCGAAGGCGCGCGAGCCGAGGTCGCCGTACTGGGAGGAGGGGGTGGTGGCCCGGGCCGCCAGGGTGGCGGGAGCCCCCAGGCAGAGCAGCAGCGGAGCGACGACGGTGAGCGTGACGTGCTGCAGCGCGTACGCGGACGCCATCGCCCGCGCGTACCCGCCGACTCCGCCGACCAGCACCAGCGCGACCAGGGCCAGCCCGGCGTGCCAGGCGAACGACCGGGCCGGCGGCCATCCGGCCGCCCTGCGCACGCCCACGAGATAACCGGCGGCGGGCAGCGCGAGCAGCAGCAGGACCAGCGGGTCCAGCCGCGCCTCGGTGATCAGCGCGGCAGGGGTGAACGGCGCGAGCTCGTACTCCAGCACGCCGTGAGCCGTGTGACCGCCGCCGTCGCCGCCCGCGGGCGGCGGGGTGCGGGACAGGCCGACGGCCAGGCCCATCGCCGCCGCCATCACGGCCACCTCGCCCGCCGCCAGCCGGACGAACGTACGCCGCACCCCGCGATCCGTCACGCCCATGACGGTGCGGCGGCGGTGGCTCCAGCCGAACCAGCCGAGGACCGCCAGCACGGCGACCTTGCCGAGCAGGAGCAGGCCGTAGCTGCTCTGCCACAGGCCGGACGGCGTCTCCAGCCGCACCCAGCCGCCGGCCAGCCCGGAGAAGGCCACCGCGGCGAAGCAGCACAGCGCGATCGTGCTGAACCTCGCCAACACGACGGCCAGGTCGGCGGAGCGGCGGAAGTGCACGAGCACCGCGTACAGGCCGCCCACCCACACCGACACACCCACCAGGTGCGCCATCAGCGCGGAGATCGCGACGTCGTGGTCGGCCGCGGAGGCGGCGTGGCCGACGTACGCGGGCGGCAGCAGCGCGCCCACGGCCGGCGCCAGCGGCATCCACCGGGGCAGGCGCGGCACGAGCGTGGCCAGCGCCACCACGAACGTCGCCGCCACCACCACCAGCAGCGCCCGGGTCTGGGGCAGCGACGTGCCGTAGCCGAGGAGGTGTGAGGCGGCGAGGATCCGCGCGGGAGGCAGGGCGAAGAACGTCGACAGGGTCAGCACGTACCCGGTGAGGGAGGCGAACGCCCAGCCGAGCGCCCACCACCCGGCCGCCCGCACGCACCGCGCCGCCTCGGGGGAGCCCGCCGGGGCCAGCACGCCGGCGGCCAGCAGGGCGCCGACGCACGCCACGGCGCACAGGTCGTGCCCCAGCCGCACCAGCGGCAGGCCCCACTCGGCGAGCGGTCCCGCGGAGGGCAGCCCGGCGATCTCCGGCGTGCCCGCGCCGCCGCCGAACCACAGGACGGAAACCAGCACCACGACGCCCACGCCGACCACGCCGACCACGGCGCCGACGTGAACCGGCGCGGAAGCTCTCATGGCCACCCCGCAACGTCCGTCTGGACCGGCCGGCCCCCGGACGCCTGCGGTCCCGGTGACCGTGGTGCGTGGCCCACATGATCCCACAGCGGCCGGACCGTGACCATGCGGCAGCGCACGTCTGAGGTACGCGGCATCAGGCCGGGCGGTTCAACAGCCACCCATACCAAAGGCGGCAAATAGTCATTAATGACCTAGAATCCGTCAGATGTTCGCGGCCCCCCACCGGCTGGCCTGGCTGGACGCCCTCCGGGGGCCGGCCGCGCTGGCCGTCACCATGCACCACGCCGGCTGGACGTACCTGCCCGCCGTCTGGGCGGAAGTGGACCGCCGGATCGACCTCGGCACGTGGGGCGTGTTCGTGTTCTTCCTGGTCAGCGGGTACATCATCCCCGCCTCCCTGGAGCGGCGAGGCGACCTGCGCGCCTTCTGGACCGGCCGGGCCTTCCGCCTCCTCCCGCTGCTGCTGGCCGCCTGCGCCCTGGCCGTCCTGCTCGCCTGCGCCGGCCTGCCCGTCCTCGACCCCGGGCTCGGACAGCGCCCCTTCGCCGTGGTCGTGCTGGGCAACCTGACCATGGTGCAGGAACTGCTCAACCTGCCCGCCGTCATCGGCGTGATGTGGACGCTCTCGTACGAGATGGCGTTCTACCTGATGTGCGTCGCGCTGTTCGCGGTCGGGCGGGCACACCGGTCGGCCTGGATCGCCGGCGGTCTGGCGCTGCTGGCCGTGCCGCTGGGGCTGCTGCTGCCGGGAACGTCGATCAAGGGCGGCGCCGACCTCATGGCCGCGCTGCTCGGCCTCGCGGTCGTCGCCGCCATCGCGGTGACCGCGCTCGGCCGGGGCGGGACGCGTACCGTGGCCGCGGTCGCGGGCGGTCTGCTCGGGCTGGCGCTGGTGATCCTCGGCAGCCGGGGCGGCACCTGGCAGGGCGTGATCATCCTGGCGTCGATGTTCGCCGGCACGGCGGTCTACCGGGCCGAGCGGGGCACGACCTCCTGGCGTACGGCCGCGCTCGCCGCCTTGGCGGTGCTGGCGTGCGGGATCCCCGCCAAGGACGACCCCGCCTGGGCTCCGGCGCTCGTGCTCGCCTTCGGCGTCTTCGCCCTGGGGCTCGCGCTGCGCGGCCGGGCGTTCCCCCGCTGGCTGCCGGAGCTCGGCGTGATCAGCTTCTCCCTCTACCTGTTGCATCCGGTCCTGCTGCACGCGATCCCGGACCTCACGCTGTACTACCTCGTCCTGATCCCGCTCAGCCTCGCGAGCCACCGTCTTGTCGAGGCTCCCGCCCAGCGCCTCGGCAGACGCCTGACCGCCGCCCGCGCGTGACCCCGCCCCGCCCGGATTGACCTGGAGCGCACTCCAGCCGACAAGCTGGACTCATGAGCACATCGTTGACGACACGCGCCATCGGCGACCGCCGCGTCTCCGCCATCGGGCTCGGCGCCATGCCCATGTCGGTGGCCGGGCACATGGCCGACGAGGACCAGTCGATCCGGACCCTGCTGGCCGCCCTGGACGCCGGTGTCACGTTGATCGACACGGCGGACGCGTACACGCCTTCGCACGACGACGTCGGCCACAACGAACGCCTGGTCGCCAAGGCGCTGGCCCAGTGGCGGGGCGACGCCGGCAGCGTGCTCGTCGCCACCAAGGGCGGGCACACCCGCACGCCAGGCGGCGGCTGGTCCAAGGACGGGCGCCCGTCGTACCTCAAGCAGGCCTGCGACCGCTCGCTCAAGGCGCTCGGCGTGGACAGCATCGGCCTCTACCAGCACCACCGGCCCGACCCGGAGGTGCCGTACGAGGAGACCATGGGCGCGTTGGGGGACCTCCACGACGCCGGCAAGATCCGGATGGCGGGCATCTCCAACGCCGGCCCGGAGCAGATCAGGATCGCCCACGACATCCTGGGCGAGTGCCTGGTGAGCGTGCAGAACGAGTACTCGCCGCGCTTCCGCTCCAGCGAGCCCGAGATCGACCTCTGCGCCGAGCTGGGCCTGGCCTTCCTGCCCTGGTCGCCGCTGGGCGGCATCGGGCGCACCGGGGAGCTGAGCGAGCGGCACGCCGCCTTCTCCGAGATCGCGAAGGAGCGCGGCGTCTCCCCGCACCAGGTCTGCCTGGCCTGGGAGCTCGCCCGCAGCCCCTTGGTCATCCCCATCCCGGGCGCGAGCCGCCCCGAGACCATTCTCGACTCGCTCGCGGCCGTGGACCTGGAGCTCAGCGCGGAGGAGCTGGCCCGCCTCGGCTGAGCTCGATGACCGGCCTGAACTCGCACACCTTGTGGGCGGTGACCTCGCCGCCCACCGCCTCGATCTCCCCGGCGAACTCGTTGCCGAGCACGCGCACCCGTGGCCGGAAGAAACCCGTGAAGAACCTCCACAGGAACGGCGTGGCGGCGCGCAGGGCGCAGTCGGTGCGGTTGACCGTGGTCGCGTGCACCTTGACGAGCCTACGTCGACTCCGGCCAGAAGATCGGCAACGTCGTGATCACCGCCGACCACTCCGGCTGAGCGACGACCACCCGGCCGGGCTCGGCGCGCACCCGGCCGGAGCCGTCACACGCCCATCGGGTGCCAGACCGTCTTCGTCTCCACAAAGGGCCGGATGCGGGCCACGCCGGGGTCGGCGGCCGACCAGTCGTCGTGAAGGCCCGGCCGTACGACCCGTTTGAGCGTGCCCGCGGCCAACTCCTCCAGCTCACCGGCGAGCTCGCCCGCCCCGGCCAGGTCCAGGGCGTTCACGTCGGCGTGCCCGGCCAGCGGCGGCGCCAGCTCGCGCAGGCGGCCGGTCAGGACGTTGACGACGCCGCCGGGCAGGTCGGAGGTGGCCAGCGCCTCGGCGAGGGTGACGGCGGGCAGCGGCGCCCGCTCGCCGGCCACCAGCACCGCCGTGTTGCCCGCGGTGATGACGGGCGCGAGCACCGCGACCAGGCCGAGCAGCGGGGAGCCGGCGGGCGCGAGGATGCCGGCGACCCCGGTCGGCTCGGGCTGGGAGTGGTTGAAGTAAGGGCCCGACACCGGGTTGGCCGCCCCGAGCACCTGGCCGAGCTTGTCGGCCCAGCCGGCGTAGTAGACCCAGCGGTCGATCGCGGCGGACACCACACCCTGGGCGCGCGCCTCGCTCATGCCCTGGGCGGCGGCCACCTCCCCCGCGAACTGCGCCCGCCGGCCCTCCATCATCTCGGCGATCCGGTAGAGGATCTGGCCGCGGTTGTAGGCGGTGCGGCCCGACCAGCCGGGAAAGGCCTTGCGCGCGGCCACGACGGCGTCGCGCACGTCCTTGCGCGACGCCAGGGCCGCGTTGGCGAGGTGGACTCCGCGGGAGGATGTCACCGGGTACGACCTGCCTGACTCCGAACGCGGGAAAGCCCCGCCGAGGTAGAGCTTGTACGTCCTGCGCACGGCCACGCGAGCCGGCGCGGACGGGGTCCTGTCAGCCAAGGTATGCCTCCAGCCCGTGGCGGCCGCCCTCGCGGCCGTAACCGGACTCCTTGTAGCCGCCGAACGGGCTGGCGGGATCGAACACGTTGAAGGTGTTGGACCACACGACGCCGGCACGCAGCCGGCTCGCGGTCCACAACATGCGGGAACCCTTCTCCGTCCACACTCCGGCGGACAGCCCGTACGGCGTGTTGTTCGCCTTGGCGACGGCCTCCTCAGGGGTGCGGAAGGTGAGCACCGACAGGACCGGCCCGAAGATCTCCTCGCGGGCGATCCTGTGCGCCTGCGTGACGCCGGTGAACACGGTGGGCGGGAACCAGTAGCCGCGTTCCGGTACCGGGCACGCGGGCGACCAGCCGCTCGCGCCCTCCGCCTCGCCGGCGGCGGCCAGTTCGCGGATCCTGGCGAGCTGCGCGGCCGAGTTGATGGCGCCGATGTCGGTGTTCTTGTCCAGCGGGTCGCCGAGCCGCAACCGCTCGATCCTGGCCCGCAGCCTGGTCAGCAGCTCCTCGGCGATCGACTCCTGGACCAGCAGGCGGGAGCCGGCGCAGCACACGTGGCCCTGGTTGAAGAAGATCCCGGAGACGATGCCCTCCACGGCCTGGTCGACGGCCGCGTCGTCGTACACGATGTTGGCGCCCTTGCCGCCCAGCTCCAGGGTGAGCCGCTTGGACGTCCCGGCCACGGCGCGGGCGATCTCCTTGCCGACGCCGGTCGAGCCGGTGAAGGCGACCTTGTCCGCGTCCGGGTGGGCGACCACGGCCCGGCCGGTGCCGCCCGCGCCGGTCACGATGTTGACCACGCCGGGTGGCAGTTCCGCCTCCTGGCAGATCTCCGCGAACGCCAGTGCGGTCAGCGGGGTGGTCTCGGCGGGCTTGAGCACCACCGTGTTGCCGGTCGCCAGCGCGGGCGCGACCTTCCAGGCGAGCATCAGCAGCGGGAAGTTCCACGGGATGACCTGCGCGGCCACGCCGAGCGGGCGCGGTGACGGGCCGACCCCGGCGTGGGCGAGCTTGTCCGCCCAGCCCGCGTGGTAGAAGAAGTGCGCCGCGACCAGGGGAAGGTCGATGTCGCGGGTCTCCTTGATGGGCTTGCCGTTGTCGAGCGATTCGAGCACGGCCAGCTCGCGGGCACGTTCCTGGATGATGCGCGCGATCCTGAACAGGTATTTGCCGCGCTCGGCGCCGGGCAGCGGCGACCACACCCGCGCGAAGGCCCGGCGGGCGGCGGCGAAGGCCCGGTCCACGTCGGCGTCGGACGCGGCGGCCACCTCGGAGAGCGGCTCCTCGTCGGCCGGGTTGACCGTGACGATGCGCTCGTCGCTCTTGGCCTCGGTGAACTCGCCGTCGATGAACAGGTCGTACGCCGGCAGAATGGTCACGATCGACCGTGACTCCGGCGCGGGCGCGTAGTCGAAGATCTCCACGGTTCCCCTCAGTCGAGCGTGTAGTAGTCGGGCCCCGCGTAGTGCCCGGTGCCGAGCTTGGTGCGCTGCATGAGCAGGTCGTTCAGCAGCGTCGAGGCGCCGAGCCGGAACCGCGCCGGGTCCAGCCAGCTCTCGCCGGCCACCTCCTTGACCAGCACCAGGTAGCGGATCGCGTCCTTGGTGGTGCGGATGCCGCCGGCCGGCTTCACCCCGGCCTGCCGCCCTCCGGCGGCGTGGTAGTCCCTGACCGCCTCCAGCATGACGAGGGTGACGGGCAGGGTGGCGGCGGGCGCGACCTTGCCGGTGGAGGTCTTGATGAAGTCGGCCCCGGCGTGCAGCGCGAGCCAGGACGCCCGCCGTACGTTGTCGTAGGTGACGAGCTCGCCGGTCTCCAGGATGACCTTCAGGTGCGCGGGGCCGCAGCACTCCTTGACCGCGGCGATCTCGTCGAAGACCTTGCGGTAGTCGCCGGCGAGGAACGCGCCTCTGTCGATCACCATGTCGATCTCGGTGGCTCCGGCGGCGACCGCCGTACGCGTGTCGGCCAGCTTCACCTCCAGCGACGTGCGCCCGGCGGGGAAGCCGGTGGCGACCGAGGCGAGCCCCACCCCGCTGCCCGCGAGGACGGGCGCGGCCACGGGGATCATGTCGGGATAGACGCAGACGGCGGCGACCGCGGGCGCGGTGGGGTCGGCGGGGTCGGGCCGCATGGCCTTGGCCGCCAGGGCGCGGACCTTGCCCGGGGTGTCCGCCCCTTCGAGCGTGGTCAGGTCGACCATGCGGATGGCCAGGTCGATCGCCTGGCGTTTGGCCGTGGTCTTGATCGACCGGGTGGCCAGGTCGGCGGCGCGACGGCGTACGCCCACCTCGTCGACGCCGGGCAGCCCGTGCAGGCAGGCCCGCAGCGAGCCGGATGGAAGGGTGTCAGGCACGGGCGCCACGCCTTTCGATCAGCATGTTGAGGACGAGCGCGACCAGCAGGATCAGGCCGGTCACCACCATCTGGAAGAAGGAGCCCAGACCGAGCAGGTTGCACAGGTTGCGCAGCACCGACAGCAGCAGCACCGCCACGAAGGTGCCGAACACCCCGCCCCGGCCGCCGAACAGGTTGGTGCCGCCGAGGACGACGGCCGCGATGGCGTCCAGCTCCAGCCCGTTGAACGCGGTCGGCTGGCCCACGGTCAGCCGCGAGGTGAGCAGCACGCCCGCCAGCGCCGCGAGCGCGCCGGACACCGCGAACACGGTGGTGATGACGCCGCGCACCGGCAGTCCCGACAGCCGCGCCGCCTCCTTGTTGCTGCCGACCGCGTAGACGTACTCACCGAAGGTGGTGCCGCGCAGCACCACAGCGGCGAGGATCGTGATCACCACGAAGATGATCCCGACGATCGGGACGTAGCCGATGAACCCGCCACCGAGCAGCTGGAACGACTCCGCCCCCGCCGCCTCCGCGGGCTTGCCGTCGGTCAGCAGGTACGTGAGCCCGCGGATCGCGGTGAGCCCGGCCAGCGTGGTCATGAAGGCCGGCAACGCCAGGTACGCCGACAGGCCGCCCATGATGGCGCCGAACACGGCGCCGGCCAGGACGCTCAGCAGGATGGCCGGCAGCACGGGCACGCCCGCGGTCATGAGGATGGCGACCGTCATCCCGCCGAAGGCGGCCACGCTGCCGACCGACAGGTCGATGCCCGCGGTCAGCACCACCATGGTCATGCCGATGGCGACGATCCCGGTCAGCGACGACTGTTGCAGCAGGTTGGCGATGTTGCGGCCGGTGAGGAACTGCGGGGCCAGCAGCGTCGCGACGACGCACAACGCGAGGAAGACCAGCAGCAGGTTGAACTTGACGATCAGGTCGGCGCCGCGCCGCGGCCGGGCGCCGCCGGCCTGCTCGGCGGACGCGGCCACCGAGGATCCGATCGAGGTGGTCATGGTGTCGCTCCTGTGATGACGGCGTGCGCGATGGCGCTCTCCGGGCTGACCCTCGGGTCGAAACGGGCGATGTTGCGACCCTCGTACAGGACCTGGATACGGTCGGCGTTGGCGGTCAGCTCGTTGAGCTCGCTGCTGGCGAGCAGGACCGCCACGCCCTGGCCGGCGAGGTCGCGCACCTGGCGGTAGAGGTCGGCCTTGGCGCCGACGTCGAGCCCGCGGGTGGGCTCGTCGAGCAGCAGGACCTTGATCCCGCCCCTGGCGATCCACTTGGCCAGCACGACCTTCTGCTGGTTGCCGCCGGAAAGCTGGCCGACGAGCTGGCTCTGGCCGACGGATCTGACGCCGAGCCCGGCCAGCGCGGGCGCGGCCAGGCGCCGTCCGAGCCGGCCCGGCAGCAGCCACGGGGGCCGGTCGAGTGCCGCGATCGCCGCGTTTCGGCCCACTGACAGGCCGAGCATCAGGCCCTGTTCCTTGCGGCTCTCCGGCACCAGCGCGAGTCCGGCGCGCACGGCCGCGGCGGGGCTGCCGGCCCGCAACGGGCGGCCGTCCAGCCGGGCGGTGACGTGCGCCTTGAGGTCGCCGAAGAGCGCCCGCAGCAGTGTGGTACGTCCAGCGCCGCCCAGTCCGGCCAGCCCGACGACCTCGCCCGGCCGCACCTCGATGTCGCGCACGTCGATCAGCCCGGGGACGTGCACCCGCTCGACGGTCAGCAGCGGCTCCCCCTCGGGCGCTGGGTGGCCGGCGGGACGCACGAGTTCCTTGGCCTCGCCGATCATCGCCGCCACGATCTCGTCCGGCGTGGTCGAGGCCACGTCGTAGACGCCGGCCGTGCGGCCGTCGCGCAGCACCGTGGCGCGGTCGCCGATCGCCTTGACCTCGTCGAGCCGGTGCGAGATGAAGATGACCGAGCGCCCTTCCTCCGTGAGCGACCGGATGACGCCGAACACCGTCTCCAGCTCGCTCTCGCCGAGCGTGGCGGACGGCTCGTCCATGACGATCACCCGCGCGTCGGCGGTGAGCGCCTTGGCGATGGCGGTGAGCTGCTGCGCCGCGATGGGCAGGTCCCTGACACGGGTGGTCACGGGGAAACGCGCGCCGACCCGGTCGAGCGCCTGGCGGGCCAGGCCCGCGCGCCGCGCCCTGCGTACGAACGGGCCGAACCGGGGCGAGCGACCCAGCAGCAGGTTCTGTGCCACGGTGAGGTCGGGCAGCAGGTCGAGCTCCTGGTAGATGACGGCGATGCCGGCGGCCAGCCCGGCGTGCGGGGTGGAAGGGCTGAACGGCTCGCCGTCCAGCAGGATCGTCCCCTGGTCCGGCCGGTAGGAGCCGGCCAGGATCTTCATCAGCGTGCTCTTGCCCGCGCCGTTCTCGCCCAGCAGACAATGCACCTCGCCGGCGCGTACGGTCAGCTCCACGCCGTCCAGGGCGACCGTGCCGGGGAACCGCTTGACGATCCCCGACATCCGCAGCCGCTCGTCCGTCATGCCTCCTCCTTCCACGTGTCCAGCAGGTACGTCGCGCTCTGGTCGTCGGTGATCAGCACGTCGCAGAGGCGGCTGGCCACGACGGCCCGGCACACCGCGTGCTTGGCCTCGCCGCTGACCAGCGCGACCGAGGCGGTGGACGCGCGCAGGACGTCCAGCGACAGGCCGAGGGTGCGCCCGTCCAGGGCGGGGTCCACGATGCGGCCGTCGCGGTCGATGAAGCGGCCCAGCACGTCGCCCACCGCGCCGGCCTCCGCGAGCCTCGACAGGTGGCCGGCGTCGATCTGGCCGGAGTCGACCAGCACGGAGTCGCTGCCCATGCCCCCGGGGCTGAACAGGAACAGGTCGGCCCGGGTGGCGAGGGCTAGCACGTCGGAGACGGCCCGGTCGCTCTCCAGCACGGCCCTGGTGCTCTGCTGCTCCAGGATCGCCGGGGCGGGCAGCAGCGTGGCGGTGCCGCCGCCGTGGTGGGCGATCAGGCTCGCCATGCTGTGCGCGCTGGTCGGCTGCCGTGACCGGCTGAGCGCGCCGTTGATCTGCACCACGTTGACGCCGCCGGCCCATCCGGGCTTGAGCCCGCCGGCCAGCCGGTCGAGAGTGCGCCCCCAGGAGACGCCGATCAGCCGGGGCGCGGGCCGCATCGCCATCAGGTGGTCGGCTCCCGCCGCCGCGACCCGGTCGCGCAGGTGCTCGACGCCGTTCGGGTCGCCCCCGGCCACCACGACCGCGTCGCGCAACCCGCAGCGTTCCTTGAGCGACTGTTCCAGGGCTCGCACCCGGGACCTCGGGTGCAGCACCTCGATCCGGACGATCCCGGCCTGGCGGGCCTCGGCCAGCATCCTGCCCACCTTCCAGCGGGTCAGGTGCAGGGCATTGGCGATCTGCTCCTGGGTCTCCCCGCCCTCGTAGTAGCGGATGGCGACCTCGTAGAGCTGGTCGTCGTAGCCGGCAGGGACGGTCATGGGTCCTGCCTCCGTTCCGGCGCGTTGAGGCGGTGCGCGAGCGGCGTCGTGGCCTCGGTGGCCGCCCGGTAGTCGGCGTAGCCCTGCCGGTAGGCGTCCCGGTGGGCGGGGACCGGCTCGATGGTGCGGGTGCGCGGGGCGTACTCGGCCGCCGCCTCGGCGAGCGAGGCGTGCCGCCCCGCGCCCACCGAGGCGATCACCGAGCAGGCGCGCAGCGTCAGGTTGTCGCCCGCGACCAGGCTGACCGGCCGGCCGAGCACGTCGGCGGTGGTCTGGAGCCACAACTCGTTGTGCCGGATGCCGCCGGACAGGAAGATCTCCTCCACTGCGATCCCACCCTCGGTGAACGAGTCGATGACCTGGCTCGTGCCGTACGCGACGCCTTCCACGGCGGCCCGGTAGACCTGCTCGGGCGAGCTGGCCAGGGTCAGCCCGAGCACCGCCCCGCGCAGCAGTGGGTCGCGCAGGGGCGTGCGGTTGCCCATGAAGTAGTCGAGCACGATCAGGCCGTGGTCGACCGGCGGCAGCGCCGACGCGGCCTTGATGAGCCGGCCGATCTCCGCCCTCGGCCGACCCATGAGCCGCTCCCCCGCCCAGGCCAGCACCGAGCCCGCGCTCACCTGGCCGCCCTCGACGAGCCAGCGCCCGGTGCGCAGCGCGTCCGGGTACGGCCCCCACACGGTGGGCGGGAAGACCGGCTCGGCGATTTCCGTGACGAACGCGTTGGACGTGCCGCACACGATCGACACCCGGCCTTCGGGAGCGCCGCCGATGGCCAGCAGCGACAGGTGCGCGTCGATGCCGCCGGACGCGACGACGGCAGGGCCGGTGATGCCCAGCTCCTCGCGGGCGGCGGCCCCGACGGGGGCGATCGGGTCGCCGACGGGGACGATCTCGTCGGGCAGCTTGGCGGCCAGGTCGCCGACGCCGAGCCGCTCGTACAGGTCGTTCGGGAATCCCGCGCCGTGCGGGTCGTAGTTGCTCTTGCAGACGGCGTTCATCCGCGATCCCGCCCACCGCCCGGTGAGCCGCCACACCATGTAGTCGACCGCCTCGGTGATGCGGGCGGCCCTGCGGTAGATCGCGGGCTCGTGGCGGGCCAGCCACATGGCCTTCGGCACCAGCCATTCCACCGCGTCCGAGCCACCGGAGTAGCGCAGCACCGGGTGGCCGCTGCGGGCGGTCAGCGCCGACTCCTCGCCGGCCCGGCCGTCCATCCAGAGCAGGGCGGGCCGCAGGGGGCGCCCGTCACCGTCGAGCACGGCCACCGTCGAGGCCGTGGTGGCCACCGCGACCCCGGCGATCTCCGGGTTCCCCGCCTCGGCGAGCGCCGCCCGCGCGGCGTGCACGCTCGCCCGCCACCAGTGCTCCGGGTCCTGCTCGGCCCAGCCGGGCCGCGGGAAGCTGGTCGGGTAGGTGTCGTCGCCCGTCCCGGCCTGCGTGCCGTCCGCCGTGTAGACCGCCGCGCGAGCGCCCTCCGTGCCGAGGTCAAGGGCGAGGAAAGCGGACATCGTCACTCCTCGTTCGGCAGGAAGAGCACCTTGGAGCTGAAGATGGAACGTTCCCCGAGGCCGGCCATGGTCTCGGGCAGCGCGTCCAGGCCCAGCTCGTGCGTGATCATGAACTTCCAGGCCAGCCCGCCGGAGGCGAGCATCCTGGCCGACTCCCGCCACTCCTCTCCGGGGAACGGCGCCGAGAAGGAGTTCCAGGCGCCGTGCAGCGTGACCTCGCGGCGCAGGAAGGAGCCGAAGGTGGCCTTGGGCAGCACCACCGGCTCGTGCGGGATGCCGATGAACACCGCCTCGCCGCGTCTGGCCGTCAGCGTCACGGCCTGGTCGACGGTGGCGGGTACGCCGGCGGACTCGACGACCACGTCGTACCCCTCGCCCACCAGGTCGGCGGCGGCCTCGGCGCTGGTGGCGGTGTGCGTGGCGCCCGCCTCCGTCGCCATGGCGGCCTTCTGCTCGTTCAGTTCGATCACGAGCACCTCGGCGGCGCCGGCGATGCGCGCCCACTGCACGGCGAACAGCCCGATGGGGCCGGCGCCGACGACCGCGACCCGGTGGCCGCCGCGCATCTTCGTGCGCCACAGGGCGTGCAGGGCGATCGCCGCCGGGTCCAGCATGGCCGCCGCCCTCGGGTCGAGGTCGGCGGGAAGCACCATGAGGTTCTCGTCGGGGACGGTGACGTACTGGGCGTACGCGCCGTCCCTGCGGCTGCCGAAGTAGCCGTAGTTGCGGCACAGGCTGAAGTGGCCCTGGCTGCAGGGAGGGCAGGCGTGGCAGGGGATGAGCGGGGGCACGGTCACGAGGTCGCCCTCGCGTACGCGGCCCGTCGCGGCCAGGCGCTCGCCCATCCGGACCACGTGCCCGGAGAACTCGTGACCGCAGATGATCGGGAAGTGGTACGCCCCCGCGGACAACATGCGCGGGATGTCCGATCCGCACACCCCGCAGGCGGCGACGCGGACGAGCGCCTCGCCGGGACCTGGCTCGGGCACGGGCACCTGCTCCACCCGGATGTCCCCGGGCGCGTGGAGCACTGCGGCCTGCATGGTCATGTTTCCGCCTTCCTGATGGTCGCCGCTGGTCACTGCTCGCGCGCCTGGGCGAACTCGCCGGACCCGGTGTACTGGGCCGCGTTGTCCTGGTCGATCAGCTCGGTGCCCGCGTCGATGGAGGGCTCGACCTTCTCGCCCTTGCCGACCTTGAGCACGGTCTCCACGGCCTTCGAGCCGAGCGAGATGGGGTCGTTGAGTGCCGTGGCGACGTACTGGCCGCCCTTGGCGATCTCCTTGACCGCTTCCATGAGCCCGTCCACGCCGGAGACGAGGACCTTGCCCTTACCGCTCTCGTTGAGCACCTTCAGCGCGCCGAGAGCCATGTCGTCGTTGTGCGCGTAGACGGCGGCCACGCCGGGGTTGACCTGGAGCAGGTCCTGCATCGCCGTGACGGCCTTGGACCGTACGTAGTCGGAGTACGGCCCCTCCACGATCTTGATCTTCGGGTTGGCCTTGACGGCCTGGTGGAAGCCGGCGCTGCGGTCGCGAGCCACGGCGCCGCCGGCGTCTCCCCTGATCTCGATGACGGTGCCGCCCTTGGCGCCGAGCTGCTCGCTGAGCCGCTTGCCGACGAGCTCGCCCATGGCCTTGTTGTCGCGCCCGACGTGCGAGACCGCACCCTCGGGCACCGGCCGGTCCACGGTCACCACGGACACCCCTGCCGCCTTGGCGGCGGCGAGTCCGGGCTGCACGCCCTGCGGGTCGACCGGGTTGATGAGCAGGACGTCGATCTGCCGGGTGATGAGGTCCTGGACGTCGTTGTTCTGCTTGGTGACGTCCCCGCCCGCGTCGGCGAAGTAGAGCGTGGCGCCGGCCTTCTTGGCGGCGGCCTCGGCTCCTTCGCGCAGTTGCACGTAGAACGGGGACTGCTGGGTCGCCTGGCTGAAGCCGATGACGAGCGGGCCGTCGCCGGCCTCCGGACCGGTGTCGGCGGTGGACCCGCCGGGGGTGGTCGACACCGAGCACGCCGCCAGAGCGACGGTGGAAAGAAGGAGGACAGGCATTTTTGAACAGCCGGAATCCACGCATAGGGACCTCCGCATGTGACGTAGGTAACGCACGGTAGGTCGCCCGTTCACCTCACGGCAACACATGAGCCGAAATTTGCTCATATGAGCACGCGGTGCCCGTCACAGGACAAACTGCCTGCACAGAGGTCCCTGCCGCCACCGCCCCTCGGGCGGGAGGAGCCGTGGGCCGGTCAGTGTTCGAGCACGACGGGCAGCGCCTCCAGCCCGCGGGCCATCACCAGCGGGCTCTCGTAACGCAACCGGAGCTGCTCTGCCGGGCACGCCAGCCGGATCCCGGGGAAGCGCCCCAGCAGGGACGCGAAGGCCACCATGCCCTTGCAGCCTGGCCAGCGGCGTGCCGAGACAGAAGGGCACACCGTGCCCGAACCCCAGGTGCGGGTCGTCCCGCCTGGCCAGGTCGAGCTCAGGCTCATCCGCCCCGGCAGCGGGCCATGCTGGAGTTGCCGCGCCAGGCCGCCACCCGGGGTGAGATCACCGCCGGGTCGGCCTCCGCCATCCCGGTGTGGTCGGGAGCGGCCTGCTGCTGCAGCACTTCACCGCCGCGAAGGCGGCCTGAGAGGGCGACGGCGCACGCCGGGTCACGTGTCGTACACGTCGTGGTGGACGGCCCGGGGTTCCTTCTCCAGCAGGAAGTCGTCATCGAAGTCGTAATACTTCGCGACAGTGACGTCGTCGCCGGCGAAGGCCTTGATCGCCTCCTCCGACTCCCAGAACGTCAGCATCTCGAAGTGCGCGACCTCGCCGTCCAGACGATGCAGCACGTACGCGCCCCGGTTGCCGGGCGTCGACCGGTAGTCGGGAAGCGCCACCTCCCTCATCAGCTCCAGGTAGGCGCCGGACTTCCCGGCCGGGGTCCGGCCATGCCAACTGCGGGCGATCATGGGCTTCGCTTCCTTCCTTCCGTACGGGTACAGATTAGGGTTCGCCGGTATCCGTCACCTTCGCCGGTCCCGTTCCGTCAAGAAGGAGAGGACCCTGATCGAAGGATGATGTGATCGTGGACGCTGACGAGTTCCTGGCCGGACGATTCGCCGAACACCGCGACCATATGAAGGCGGTGGCGTACCGGATGCTCGGCTCACTCACCGAGGCCGACGACGCGGTGCAGGAGGCGTGGCTGCGGCTCAGCCGTACGGACTCCGGCGCGATCGGCAACCTGGGCGGCTGGCTCACCACCGTGGTCGGCCGGGTCTGCCTGGACATGCTGCGCGCCCGCGCCGCGCGGCGCGAGGCGCCGCTGGAGCAGCGGTTGCCCGATCCGGTCGTCAGCCCGGAGGACGGCGGCGACCCCGAGCGGGAGGCGCTGACCGCCGACGCCGTCGGCCTGGCGCTGCTCGTCGTGCTGGACTCGCTGCGTCCCGCCGAACGGCTGGCCTTCGTGCTGCACGACATGTTCGCGGTGCCGTACGAGCAGATCGCCACGGTCGTGGACCGCTCCCCCGACACGGCCAGGAAACTCGCCAGCCGGGCCAGGCGGCGCGTACGGGGAACCATCCCCTCACCCGACCCCGACCCCGCACGCCAGCGCCGGGTGGTCGACGCCTTCCTGTCGGCCGCTCGCGACGGGGACTTCGCCGCGCTGCTCACCGTCCTCGACCCCGACGTCGTCCTGCGCATCGACGCGGGCGCCTTCGCTGAGGGCGGCTCGTGGACGATCAGCGGCGCGGCGGCCGTGGCCGGGAGGGCCCCGGACTTCCAGCGCTTCACGACCACCCGCACGCTGGAGCCCGTACTGGTGAACGGGGCGGCCGGGCTGATCAGCAGCGAGGACGGCCGGCCGCGCTCGGTCCTCGGCTTCACCATCGCGGAGGGCAGGATCGCCGCGATCGACATCCTGTCCGACCCGGACCGTGTCGCACGGCTCACGCTGACCTGGCCACAGGGCTGACGGTCGGTGGTCCGGGCACACCCGCCGCCCGCGGGGGCGGGGTGGGCGTCGTCGAGTTCTCCTGACGGCTCTGAGCTGGTCATTTCTCGGAAAGGCGGGACCCGGCGCAAGGGTGCGAACCGGGGCATCGCCGTAGCGTCGTTGGCATGAGAATCGACGTGGTGCTGCCGTGCCTGAACGAGGCGGCGGCCCTCCCGTGGGTGCTCGGGCGGATGCCGCACGGTTTCCATCCGATCGTGGTCGACAACGGCTCGGCCGACGGTTCCGCGAAGATCGCCGCCGAGCTCGGCGCGACGGTGGTGAGCGAGCCGCGGATCGGGTTCGGCGCCGCCTGCCATGCCGGGCTGGCCGCCGCGACCTCGGACGTCGTGTGCTTCATGGACGCGGACGCGTCGCTGGACCCCGAGCAGTTGCCCCGGGTGAGCCGCCCCGTCATGGCCGGCGAGGCCGATCTCGTGCTGGGCCGCCGGGTCCGCCGGCCGGGCGCGTCGTGGCCGGCGCATGCCCGGCTCGGCAACGCCGTGCTGGCCAGGCGGTTGCGGCGGCGTACCGGTGCCCGGCTGCGCGACCTTGGGCCGATGCGGGCCTGCCGGCGGGTCGCGCTGCTCCGGCTGGGGATCGTCGACCGGCGCTTCGGCTACCCGCTGGAGATGGTCCTGCGCGCCGCGGCGGCGCGCTGGCGCATCGCCGAGGTCGACGTCGACTACCTGCCCCGCGACGGCCGCTCGAAGGTGACCGGTACGGTACGCGGCACGCTGCGGGCCGTCCACGACATGCGGCGGGTCATGGCCCGCGAGGACGGGACCCCGGACGTGAGCACGTGAACCGGGCCCAGATCGTGGTGATCGCCAAGGAGCCCGTGCCGGGGAAGGTCAAGACCCGGCTGGTCCCGCCGCTCACCCCGGAGGAGGCGGCCGCCGTGGCCGGCGCCGCGTTGGAGGACACGCTGCGGACCGTCGCCCGGGTGCCGGTCGTCCGCCGGGTGCTGGTGCTCGACGGCGCCCCCGGCGCGTGGCTGCCCGCCGGGTTCACCGTGCTGCCGCAGCGGGGTCGCGGTCTGGACGAGCGGCTGGCGGCGGCCTTCGAGGACGCGTACACGCTGCTGCCCGTGCCCGTCGTGCTGATCGGCATGGACACCCCGCAGGTCACCCCTGACCTGCTGGCCGACGCCGTGGCGCTGCTCGACGGGCGCGACGCGGTGTTCGGTCCCGCGAACGACGGCGGTTTCTGGCTGCTCGGGCTGCGCGAGCCCGAGCCCGCGCTGCTGCTCGGGGTGCCCATGTCGGAACCGGGCACCGGAGAGTTCCAGCGGCGGCGGATGGAGGAGGCGGGGCTGAGCGTCGCGTCGTTGCCGTGCCTGACCGACGTGGACACCATGGCGGACGCGATCGAGGTGGCGGCGCTGGCTCCGCGCTCCCGCTACGCCGCCGCGCTCGCCGGCACCGGGACGCGGCTGTGACCGGCACGCGCGGAGGCACGCGCGGAGGCACGGTGCTGGTGACGGGCGCCGCCGGGTTCATCGGCGGCCACGTGGCGGAGGCGCTGGAGGCGGCCGGCCATCACGTCGTACCGCTCGACCTGCGCCGCGGCGGCGACGTACGCGACCCTGATCTGCTCGGCCGGCTGCTGGCGGGCGCGGACGCGGTCGTGCACCAGGCGGCCAGGGTCGGCCTCGGCGTGAACGTGGCCGACATGCCCGGCTACGCCTCGGTCAACGTGTACGGCACGGCGGTGCTGCTGGCCGCGATGGCCGCCCGCGACGTCGGGCGGCTGGTGCTGGCCTCCTCCATGGTGGTCTACGGCGAGGGCGCCTACGACTGCGCGCGGCACGGCCGGGTGCGGCCCGGCCCGCGCTCCGCCGGCGACCTGGCGCGGGGCTCGTTCGAGCCGTCCTGCCCCCGCTGCGGCGACGACGTGCGCTACGCCGCCATCGACGAGGACGCGCCCGTCGATCCGCGCAACGCCTACGCCACCACGAAGCTCGCCCAGGAACACCTCGCCGCCAACTGGGCACGCGAGACCGGCGGCACCGCGGTCGCCCTCCGCTACCACAACGTGTACGGCCCTGGAATGCCCAGGGACACCCCCTACTCGGGGGTCGCGGCGATCTTCCGGTCGGCGCTGGAGGCGGGCCGCGCGCCCCGGGTGTTCGAGGACGGCGGGCAGACGCGCGACTTCGTACACGTCCGCGACGTCGCCGGCGCCAACGTCGCCGCCCTCGCCGGTGGCCGGGCGGGGTGCCTGGCGGCGTACAACGTCGCCAGCGGCGAGCCGCACACCGTCGGCGAGATGGCCAGGGAACTGGCCGCACAGCGCGGCGGGCCCGAGCCGGTCACCACCGGGGAGTACCGGCTGGGCGACGTGCGCCACATCGTGGCCTCACCTCACCGGGCCACCGCCGAGCTGGGCTTCCGGGCGCGGATCCGCTTCGGGGAGGGCATGAAGGAGTTCGCCACCGCGCCACTCGCCTGAACCCGCCCACGGGGCCCGTTACGGTGCCGGGCCGGTGCAGGTGGCGAACCAGCGGCCGGCGGCGGTCCACAGCTCGACGGCGGGGAAACCGCAGCGTACGGCGAGCAGGCCGATGTCGTCGGCGCAGACGGTCGCCCAGGGGAACCAGTCGCCGGTGCGGCCGCCGTGGCGCAGGCGTACGCGGTCCACCGTGCTCCCCGAGCCGGGAGGCCGGACCTCGGCGAACACGGATCCGCCCGGCCTGACCAGTTGCCGCACGCGGCGCAGCAGCGCCTCGGGGTCGCCGCCGATCCCGATGTTGCCGTCGGTCAGCAGCGCCTCGGCCCACAGCCCCGTGCCGGGGAGCGGTTCGAACACGCACCGGAGCAGGGCCAGGCCGCCCGCGCGCCGGGTCAGCTCGACCGCCAGTGGTGTGATGTCGATGCCCAGGGCGAAGATGCCCCTGCGGGCGAGCGCCGCGGTCAGCCGGCCGGCTCCCGAGCCGACGTCCAGGGTGGGTCCTCCGCACCGGTCCAGCACGTGCTCGTCGCCGTCGATGGGCCGCAGCCAGCGTTCGGCGGCGAGCGGGCGTACGCGTCCGTCGGCGTACTCGACCTCGACGTACCGCCCTCGCAGGTTGTGCTCGTAGAAGGCGCCGATCATGGCGCCACGACTCCCGGGCCGGTGCACGTTCCCGGTCGCGCGGCCCCGTGACGTGGTGCCGCGACCGCGTCGCGCGCGCGGCCGGGCGGCGTAGCCGGCACTCATCCCCCCGAATCCCCTGTCGGATGCTGGTGTCCTTACCGGATATACCGTCTGTTATTCCTCGTCACACTGTGCATTCACGCGCCCGGGGAAAGCATTGGCACGCGGGTACGCCCCGTCGCTACCGTGTCGCCGGTGACGTACGAGAACCCCCTGGCCTACGTGCTCGGCCTCGAAGGCATGGCCTTGATGCGTTCCTTCACCGGGGACCACGACCGCGCGTTCGCCGAGGCGCGCATCGCCGAGATCCGGAGGCTCCTGGACGATCCCGCGCTGGCCGGCGCGGGCGTCGAGGTCGCCCGCGTCGACACCGTGGAGGGCTATCGCGTCTGGTCGCGGACGTACGACGACCCCAACTCGGCGTTCTCCTACGACGAGCCGATCATCGAGGTGATCGTCGGCACGTTGCCGGTGGGCCTCGCCCTGGACGCCGCGTGCGGCACGGGCAGGCTGGCCGCGGCCCTGGCCAGGCGCGGCCACAAGATCGTCGGGGTCGACAGCTCGCCCGACATGCTGGCCCGGGCCCGCGAGCGGGTGCCCGAGGGCGACTTCCGTTCCGGCGCGCTCGACCGGTTGCCGGTCGACGACGCCGCCGTCGACCTGATCGTCTGTTGCCTGGCGCTCACCCATGTGCCTTCGCTGGATCCGGTGCTGGCCGAGTTCGCCAGGGTGCTGCGTCCGGGCGGGCACGTGGTGATCTCCGACATTCACCCCGAGGGGGTGGCTCGCGGCATCATCCCGTCGTTGCGCCTGCCCGACGGCCGGCCCGCCCGCGTGGCCACCTACCACCACAGGATCGGCGACTACGTGCGCGCCGCGCTGCGGGCCGGGCTGGAGGTGCGCCGTTGCGAGGAGCCTCGGGAGCCGGGTGCCGAGGTTCCCGAGCCGCAGGATCCGCCGCGCGAGCCCGGATCCCCCGGGCCGTGGGATCTGTGGCCGTGGGTGCTGGTCGACCATGCGCCCGAGGCGGCGCGGGCGGCCGTCGCCGGTGTCCCCGCCATTGTCGTCTGGCACCTCCAGCGCCCAACGGCCTGATCCTGGACGGGTTCAGCGATCGAGCTCGCCGGCGAGGGGACGCAGGGCCACGGGAAGGGGGCGTTCGCACGTGCTGGCGAGGGTCACCGCCGTGCCGGAACGTGCCGCGTCCAGCAGCGACTCCATGACGTCGAGCACGTGGAAGGCCAGCGAGCCGCCCGCGCGCGGTTCCGCGCCGGAGTGTGCCGAGGCGAAGTCCGCCAGGCCCACGCCGCGCCCGGCCTCGACGTAGCCGGCCGACACCGGCAGTTCCCGCCAGCCTTCCTCCCCCAGCACCGACGCCAGGACGGCGCCGTCGAAGTGGTTCGGGTCGGGTACGACGAGCGAGCCCTTCTCGCCGTGCACCTCGATGTTGGGCGACCTGGTCGCGACCCCGTCGAAGCTCATCACGAGCGTGGACAGCGCCCCCGACGCGTGCACGAGCACCCCGGTGACGTGGGTGTCGACGCTGACCGGGACCTCCTCACCCTGGCGAGGGCCGGAGCCGATCGTGCGCTTGGGCCGCGTACGCCCCGAGGCGCCGACGACGCTCGCCACCGGCCCGAGCAGCGTCACCAGGCAGGTGACGTAGTAGGGGCCCATGTCGAGCAGAGGGCCGCCGCCGGGGGCGTAGTAGAAGTCGGGGTTGGGGTGCCAGCGTTCGTGGCCCGGCGTCAGCATCGTCGCGGTGGCCGCGACCGGCCTGCCGATCAGGCCGTGGTCGATCGCCATGCGGGCGGTCTGGGTGCCCGTGCCCAGCACCGTGTCGGGCGCGCATCCCACGCGCACTCCTGCCTCGCCGGCCGCGCGCAGCACGCGGGCGGCGTCGGCCACGTTCGTGGCGAGGGGCTTCTCGCAGTAGACGTCCTTGCCGGCGGCGATGGCCTGTAACGCGATCTCGGCGTGCGCGGCCGGGACGGTCAGGTTGAGCAGGACGTCGATGCGCGGGTCGGCCATCAGCTCGGCCACGCCGAGCACGTCGGTGCCGGGGTAGGGCCGCACCGCTTCCCGCGCCCTGTCGAGGTCGAGGTCGGCCACGGCGGCCAGGCGCACCTGCGGCAGCCGTTCGATGGTGCGGAAATACTGGGCGGAGATCGCGCCGCAGCCGACGACGCCCACGTTCACCGGCTCGCCCACACCATGCCCCTTTCGATGACGGCGCGCACGCTGTCGTGCTGGAGCACGTCGACGCTGTGCCCGGGGGTGGCGACGAAGATCCGTCCCTTGCCCCAACGCCGGGTCCAGATGGCCGGCGAGGTCACCTCGCGGTGCCACGGGTCCCATGGGCGCACCCGCTGCGTGGTCGTGGCCAGCACGTCGATGTAGTCGTCCGTCAGCACCCAGTACTGCTCGGTGAGGAGGTCGAAGTCGGGAACGCCCTCGGTGATGGGGTGGCCGGCCGCCTCGGGCGACATGTTCACGGTGTAGGGGACGAAGTAGTGCTCCTGTGTGCCCGCGTCCGGCGCGTCCGGCTGCTTGCCCGGGTGGCAGGCGAACTGGCCGCCGATGAGGTGCAGGTAGTCGGAGGAGTTGCGGAAGGAGTCGGCGATGCCGCCGTGCCAGCCCGCCATCCCGGTGCCCGCGCGGATCGCGGCCTCAAGTCCCTGCAGCTCGGCGCGCTCGATCGTGCCCATGGTGTAGCACTGCACGATGAGGTCGACGCCGGCCATGAACGCGGCGTCCGCGTACGGAGCGGGGGACTCCGCCCTGACCACCTCGAACCCCTGCTTCTCCAGGAAAGGCACGAAGAGTTCCGTGGCCTCGACGGGGGCGTGTCCCTCCCAGCCTCCCCGTACCACAAGGGCTTTCCTGCTGTTCTCGCCTGTCATGTCATCACCTGTCGCTCTATGGTCAACGACTCTGATGGTCGCATCCCGGCCCGCGTTCGAGGAGGGCGGGCCGGTGAAAGGATCGGGTCCTCACCTGAGCGAAAGGCGCAACAGATGGCTCCGAACATCGCGACCGCACGCCGTGTCGAGCTCCCCGAACTGCTCGGCTTCCTCCGTCCCCGGCATCACGGCCTGCTGTCCACCACCCGCGCCGACGGGCGGCCGCAGCTCTCGCCGGTCTCGTGCGGCGTGGACGAGGGCGGCAGGATCGTGGTCTCCACCTATCCCGACCGGGCCAAGGCGCGCAACGCCCGCCGTGACGAGCGGGCGTCGATCTGCGTGCTGTCCGACGACTGGAACGGCCCGTACGTGCAGGTGGACGGCCGCGCCGAGGTGCTCGACATGCCGCAGGCCCTGGAGGCGCTGGTGGAGTACTACCGGTGCATCGCCGGCGAGCACCCCGACTGGGACGAGTACAGAGCGGCCATGCGACGCCAGGACAAGTCGCTGATCCGCCTGCACATCGAGCGCTGGGGCCCCATCGCGACCGGCGGGTTCCCCGCGCGCCTGGCGTCCGGCGACTGAGGTCATCGGGCGGGCGGCGTCCCCGGGCGGCGTCCGCCCGGGGCGACCCCGGCCGTCGTCGGGTATGTCCGCGTAGGTCCCTTGACATCCGCAATCGTGCGAGTTAGCGTCCTCGAAACTTGGAATTAACGTTCACGTGAACGTTCATCCTCCCCAGGCAATTGTCGACGAGAAGGACGCCCCCTTGACCGTGGACGCCACCCATCCTGCGGCCGACGACCTCCGGCGCGCGCTGATCGCAACCAACCCCAAACTGTCGAAGTTCAATCCGCTCCCCCGCATACTCGCCTTCGACGAGTTCGATACGGGCACGCACGGCTGGTGCGAACTCATCGGGAACCACGACGGCCACGGGAATCTCGACACGGTCGACGTTCACATGCGCGACTTCCGCCCACCGCAGCTCAGCTCGTGCGATTTCTTCGACATCGGCACGCACGCCGCGATGAGCGGGAACTACGCGCTCAAGGTCGCCACCCGGCCGGTGACCGGCCACACCGCGGTGGCGATCCGCCGGCTGACCATGGCCAGGCGCGGGGTGGTGCAGTTCGAGACGTACTTCACGTACAAGAGCGAGGCGGCGACCGCCGAGTCCTCGCTCGGCAACAGCTTCGGCGACATCGAGTGGGACGGCAACCTGCACCCGTCGGAGGCCCAGTTCGGGGCGTTCACCGTGGCCACGGACCTGTGCGACGGCGAGGGCGTGCGCTATCACTGCGTCGCCCGCTACCAGAACACCGACCTCGACCACAATCTCACCAGGCGCTGGATGTATCCCGTGGTGCCCGAGCCGACGCCCAGGGAGAACCTGCACAACCAGGAGAACCTCTCGCCCACGGAGGACTTCACCGCGCCGAACCCCGAGGACTGGCGCCCGCTCGGCGAGGAGCCGCAGTTCCTCTGCTACAACGAGGTGCCGACCAAGGTCAACTGGCACTATCTGCGCTGGCAGTTCGACACCAGGACGCGCACGAACATCGAGTTGCAGGTCAATGACCGGATCATGGACATGCGCCAGGTGCCGGTGCCCGCCTATCCCGACAAGTACGACGGCCTGGAGAACCTGCTCAATTTCTATGTGAGCGTGCGCACCCATTCTCCGGTACGCAACTTTCTTTTCCTTGATTCCGCACTGATTTCCGTGGATTGGTGAACACCGGCATGAGGCATGCTCTTACCGCCGTTCTTGAGCGCAACACCACCTTCACCGCCGATTTCGTGACCGAGCCGTACGAAGCCGGGTGGGCCGCGGAGGCGCGCTGGTTCGTACGCACGCTGGCGCTGGAGGGCGACGCCCCCTCCCTGCGGCTGAACGCCCAGATCTCCCCCGACGGGCTGCACTGGTGCGACGACGACGGGAGCACCGAGCAGATCGCCACGGAGCCCGGGATGGTGTCCATGCGGGTGCGCGAGTTCGGCCACTGGTTGCGCCTGCGGGCCACGCTGACCGGCGGCGACCCGAAGGCCAAGGTCCTGATCTACCTGGCGCTCAAGAGCTGAGAGGAGCTCGACATGACGGCAACGGAGGGGGTGGGCAGGCGGCGGTTCCTGGCCCTCCTGGGAGCCGGCGCCGCCGGCGCCTCCCTCCCCGCCCTCGTCACCGGGTGCGCGCCCGGCGGCAAGGGGACGGGACCGGCCGCCGGAGGGAACCGGCCGCTCAGCGCCGCGTTCTACCAGGCGATCAACGACCTCGACCCGCACGGCCCGAGCGCCGTGGACGAGGCGTCGCTGCTCGCCAACCGGCAGATCTACGACACGCTCGTCTCCTGGGACGGCGAGAAGGCGGCGCCGAGCCTGGCCACGTCGTGGCGCCAGCCCGACGAGACGACGTGGGAGTTCACACTCCGCGACGACGTCGTCTTCCACGACGGCGGCAAGCTCACTGCGGCCGACGTCAAGGCGTCGCTGGAGCGGCTGGCCGCCTCCGACGGCCCGCAGAAGCCGCTGTGGTCCACGGTGGACACGATCAAGGCCCCCGACGCACGCACCCTCACGATCACCACGAAGGAGCCCGTGGGCACCCTGCTGGTGAACCTGACCCTCGCCTTCATCCTGCCCGCCGCCCGGCTCGGCAAGGGCGACCTGTCACGCAAGGCCGTCGGCAGCGGCCCCTTCGCCGTCGAGTCGTTCACGCCGTCGTCGGAGCTGCTGCTCAAGCCCGCTCCCGGCTACTGGGGCGGGGCGCCCAAGCTGGCCGGCCTGCGCCTGCCGTACATCCCGGAGTCCTCCACGCGCATGACGTCGCTGCAGAACGGCGAGGTGGACGTCACCTGGATCATCCCGCCCGACGAGCTCGAACGGCTGCGCGGCGTCGACGGCGTGAAGATCGAGAGCAAACCGGGCGTGAACTACTTCCTCACCTGGTTCAACTGCGGCAAGAAGCCCTTCTCCGACCCGCGCGTGCGCCGCGCGCTGCTGCACGCGCTCGACGTCAGGACGATCGTCTCCAGCCTGTACGGCGACGCCGCCGCCGTCATGGACGCCCCGATCCCGTCCGCCGTCTTCGGCCACGCCCCGCAGAAGCCCTACGAGTACGATCCCGAGCTGGCCAGGCGCGAACTGGCCGAGGCCGGTCACGGTTCGGGGATCCGCACCTCGATGATGTGGTTCAAGGACACCGGCCCCCTGGCCACCGAGCTGGCCCAGTCGATCATCTCGGCCTGGGGCAAGGTCGGCGTGGTCGTCGAGCCGCAGCAGATCGAGAAGGCGGCCTGGCTCAAGCGGCTCACGGCCCTCGACTGGGACATCGAGCTCCAGGTCAACACCGTGACCACCGGCGACGCCGACTACACGCTCGGCCGGCTCTACACCAGCGAGGCCAACCGCATGGGCTACGCCAACAAGGAGCTCGACGGCATCCTCGCCAAGGCCAAGGCGACCTCCGACCAGGACGAGCGCAAGTCGCTGTACGGCCGGGCATGCGAGATCATCTGGCGCGACGCGGTCGGCGTCTTCCCCGCGGCGCTGGCCGCCACCTACGGGCTGCGCTCCACCGTCGCGGGGTTCGTCCCCGCGGCCAACAGCCAGCCCGAGTTCCGCACGGTGTCGGCCACCGGGTGATCCGTGCGAGACCAGATCAGCCCGGGAGCACCATTGCGTGAGGCACGCCGTACGACACTGAAGGACATCGCCGAGAGCCTCGGCGTGTCCGTGAACACCGTCTCCAGGGCGCTCGCGGACAAGGACAGCGTCGGCCTGGAGACGCGCAAGCGGGTGAAGGCCGAGGCCGAGCGGCTGGGCTACGTGCCCAACTCCACGGCCAGGTCGCTGGTGCTCGGCTCCGCGAGCACCCTCGGCATGGTGATCACCAACCCGTCCAACCCGTTCTACGCCCAGCTCATCAGCGGGATGGAGCAGCATTGCCGGCGGCACGGCTACTCCTTACTGCTGATGGCGACGGAGGAGAGCCTGGCCAACGAGCGGCGCGCGGCCGAGGAGCTGCTGCGCCGCGGCGTGGACGGGGTGCTCGTGGTGGCGGTGCAGGAGGGCGCCGAGCACTGGCGGCGCTTCCGGGCCGCGGGGGTGCCGCTGATCCTCATCAACCGTGACGTGCCCGAGCTGAACGCCGACCTGGTGGGCGTCGACCACGTCAAGGGCGGCTACGAGGCGGCCAGACACGCCGTCACCCAGGGCGCCAGGAAGATCTACTTCCTGGAGGAGGACCTCGGCGTCTCGGCGATCGCCGACCGCGTCGAGGGGTACCGGCGGGCCATGGCCGACAGCGGCCTGCCCGTCGAGCCCGACACCATGATCAAGGTGCCGACCCGGCGGCTGGAGCAGAGCGCGATGCCGTGGGACCCGAGCGAGGCGTACCGGCTGGCCCGGGAGGTCGTACGGACCGCGCAGCGGCCGATGGCGTTCGTGGCGGGCAACGACTATTTCGCGCTCGGCGTCTACCGGGTCGCCGACGAGGCGGGGCTGCGGATCCCCGACGACGTCCTGGTCGTCGGCTACGGCGGGCACCCGTTCGCCCCCTACGTGATCCCCTCGCTCACCACCGTGGAACTGCCCGCCGCGGACATCGCCGTGTCGGCCGTGGACCGCATGCTGCGCCGGCTGGGCAGGCAGGACGCCGCGGGCGCTCCGGAACAGGTCCTGTTCCCGCCCCGGCTGGTCGTCCGGGCGTCGAGCGGCGGGGGCGGCACATGACCGCCTACCTCGGGCGACGGCTCGCCCAGGCGCTGCTGCAGATCTGGGGCGCCATCACGATCGTCTTCGTCGCCCTGCGCGTGCTGCCCGGCGATCCGGCCGAGCTGATCCTCGGCAGCCACGCCACCCCGGAGGCGCTGGACGAGCTTCGCGGCACCCTCGGGCTCGACGAGCCCCTGCTCGTGCAGTACGCCACCCACATGCGGGACGTCGTCGCCCTCGACTTCGGCCACTCCTGGCGGCAGAACGTCAGCGCCCTCGACGCCTGCCTGGAACGTCTCGGCCCGACCCTCTCCCTGTCGGCGTGGGCGATGGTGATCACCATCGTGCTGGGCTTCGTGGCCGGTTCGTTCGCCGCCCGCCGCGCGAACACCTGGGCCGACCACCTGGTCTCGGTGTCCTCGCTGGTCGGCCAGGCGCTCCCGCCGTTCTGGATCGGCATCATGCTCTCGCTCATCTTCGCGCGCTGGCTGCAGATCCTGCCCAGCACGGCCGACGGCACCCTGGGCAGCCTGCTGCTGCCCGCGTTCACGCTGGCGCTGCCGTTCGTGGGGTGGCTGGGCCGGCTCGTACGCACCGGGATCCTCGAGGAGATGAACCAGGACTACGTCCGCACGGCCCACGCCAAGGGCATGAGCCACCGGGTGGTGTTCTACATCCACGTGCTGCGCAACACCCTGGTCCCGGTGGTGACCATGCTGGGCCTGCTCATGGGGTACTTCATCGCGAACGGCGTCATCGTCGAGGTGATCTTCGCCTGGCCGGGGATCGGGTCGCTGCTCATCGACTCGATCACGTTCCGCGACTACGCCGTTGTCGAGGCCGTCCTGACCGTGATCACGGTCTGCTACATCCTGCTCAACCTGCTGGTCGACGTGCTCTACGTGTACCTCGACCCCAGGATCCAGTTGGAGAACGCCTGATGACAGTGAACGTGCGAGGCGCGACGCTCGCCGGCCGGCTGGCCGGGCTGCCCCTGCGCGCGCACCTGGCGCTCGGGACCGTGCTGCTGTTCGTGCTGGCCGGCCTGCTCGGGCCGCTGCTGGCGCCGTACGACGCCGCGCGCACCAGCCCGGTCGACCGGCTGCTGCCTCCGGGGACCCGGTTGTCCGACGGCGCGATGGCCTGGCTCGGCACCGACCAGGTGGGGCAGGACATCCTGGCCGAGGTGCTGGCCGGGATGCGCACCTCGCTGACGGTGGCGCTGGTGACCGTGGTCGTCGGCGGGTCGGCCGGGCTGCTGCTGGGCCTGCTCGCGGGCTATTTCGGCGGCTGGGCCGACGGCATCATCTCCAGGGTCGGCGACATCCAGCTCGCCTTCCCCAGCCTGCTGCTGGCCATCCTGCTGGCCGGTGTCCTGGGCCCGAGCATGGTGAACGTGATCATCGCGCTGGCGGTCACCCGATGGGTGATCTTCGCCAGAGTGGTGCGCGGCTCGGCGCTGGCCGTGCGCGACCGGGAGTTCGTGGACTCGGCGCGGGTGATGGGCGCCTCCCACGCGCGCATCCTCGCCGGCTACATCCTGCCGTCGTGCCTGCCACCGCTGATGGTCGCCGCCACCGTGCAGGTCGGCCTGACCATGGTCGCCGAGGCGTCGCTGAGCTTCCTCGGCCTCGGCGTGCCGGCCTCCCAGGCGTCGTGGGGCTCGACGATCGCCGAGGGCCGCGACTACCTCGCCTCGGCCTGGTGGATCGCCGCCGTGCCCGGCGCCGCCCTGGCACTCGTCGTGGTCAGCATCGGCGTGCTCGGCGACCTGCTGCGCGACGTCTCCGACCCGATGACGGAGCTGTGACGATGGCCAACGAATCCGCGACCCCGCTGCTGGAGGTCGAGAACCTGGCCGTGGAGTTCGACACGCCTGCCGGGCCGCTGCGGGCCGTGCGCGGGGTGTCCTTCGAGGTCGGCGAGTGCGAGACGCTCGCGATCGTCGGCGAGTCCGGCAGCGGCAAGAGCGTGACCGCGCAGGCGCTGATGGGGCTGGCGCCGCAGGCGGCGCGCATCGCGGGAGGGCGCGTCTCGATCGAGGGCCGCGACGTCGCCGGGCTGTCCGACCGCGAGTGGCAGGCGCTGCGGGGCGAACGCATCTCCATGATCTTCCAGGATCCGCTGAGCGCGCTGAACCCGTCGCTCACGGTGGGCTACCAGATCGGGGAGATGTTCCGCAGGCACCGCGGCGCCGGCCGGGCCGAGGCCCGCCGCCGGGCGGCGGAGCTGATGGCGCTGGTGGGCATCCCCGACGCCGAACGGCGGCTGGACGACCATCCGCACCGCTTCTCCGGCGGCATGCGGCAGCGGGTGATGATCGCGATGGCGCTGGCGCTCGACCCGCGGCTGCTCATCGCCGACGAACCCACCACCGCGCTGGACGTGACCGTGCAGGCCCAGATCCTGCGGCTGCTGCGGCAGCGGCAGCAGGCCGAGCGGCTCGGCATGATCCTCATCAGCCACGACCTCGGCGTGGTCGCGCGGGCGGCCGACCGGGTGGCCGTCATGTACGCGGGCCGCATCGTCGAGACCGGCACCGTGGCCGAGGTGTACGAGCGGCCCGCCCACCCGTACACGCTGGGCCTGATGCGGGCGGTGCCCGACCCGCGCGACATCGGCGCCCCGCTGGAGGCGATCGAGGGCCGGCCGCCCGACCTGGCCGCGCGGCCCGCCGGCTGCGCCTTCCACCCGCGCTGCCCTTTCGCCAGGGACGTCTGCCGCACCGACGACCCCGCCCCGCACGAGTTCCACGCCGCGCGGGCCAGCGCCTGCCACTTCGCCGAGGAGGTGATCGCGCATGGCGGGAACTGAGCCCCTGCTGGAGCTGTCCGACCTGGTGACGAGCTACCGCCTGCGGCCGGGGATCGGCCGGCCGGGAGGCGAGGTGCGGGCCGTGGCCGGCGTGAGCCTGACCGTCCACGCGGGCGAGACCGTCGGCCTGGTCGGCGAGTCCGGGTGCGGCAAGTCCACGATCGCGCGGACCATCGTCGGCCTGGTGCGCCCGTCCGGCGGCAAGGTCCTGTTCGACGGCCGCGACCTCGGCGCCCTGCCCGCCAAGGAGCTGCGCAGGCTGCGCCGGGACATCCAGATCGTCTTCCAGGACCCGTACGCCTCGCTGAACCCCCGCATGACCGTCGCCAACCTCATCAAGGAGGCGTGGCGCATCCACCCGGGGCTGGTGCCGCGCGAGCGGTGGGACGACGAGGTGGACGCCCTGCTGGAGCGGGTCGGCCTGCGCTCCGAGCACGCCGGCCGCTATCCCCACCAGTTCTCGGGCGGGCAGCGCCAGCGCATCAGCATCGCCAGGGCGCTGGCCGTGCGGCCCCGGCTGATCGTCTGCGACGAGGCCGTGTCCGCGCTCGACGTCTCGGTGCGGGCGCAGATCCTCAACCTGCTGCAGGAGTTGCAGCGCGATTTGGGCGTGTCGTACCTGTTCATCTCGCACGACCTGGGCGTCGTCCGGCACCTGTGCGACCGGGTGGCGGTGATGTACCTCGGCAAGATCGTCGAGACCGGTTCCAAGGAGGAGATCTACCGCAGCCCCGCCCACCCGTACACGCAGGCGCTGCTGTCGGCGGCGCCCAGCCTGGACGACTGGCGGACCGACGAAAGCGACGAGATCGTCCTGACCGGAGATGTTCCCTCGCCGTTGAGCCCGCCGACAGGCTGCCGTTTCCGTACGCGCTGCTGGCGGGCCCAGGATCGGTGCCGCGACGAGGAACCGGCGCCGGCCGAACGGGACACGGGTCACCCGGTCGCCTGCCACTTCCCCGGAGCGCTTCCGCCCCCCACCACGACGGCGCCCGACAGCGGCCGCCTCACGAAGGAGTGATCCATGCCAGGCACGTTCCTGCCCGCGCTCGCCACCGGCGCCCTGCTGGCCACCGCCGTGCTCGCGGGCGCGGGCCCCGCCGCCGCCGCCTCCGCGAGCACCTGCGCGGACGCGCCCACCGCGCCGGTGAGGACGGAGGCCGTCTTCAACGACCCGGTGAGCGGCGATGGGGCGGCGCTCGTACGCAGGCTCTGCGGCCTCGTCCGGCAGACGCCCCCGGGCGCCCGCATCCAGGTCGCCCACTTCGTCATGTCGGGCGCCGCGGGCAAGGAGTTCGCCGGCGAGCTCATCAAGGCGCACCAGCGCGACGTGGACGTGCAGGTCGTCCTCGACGGCGACAAGCGCGGCGCGGCCGTCGCGGGCGAACTGGCGGCGGCCCTCGGCACGGACACCTCGGCGCGCTCCTGGCTGCACGTGTGCACCGGGCCGCCTTCCGGCGGCACCGCCGCGTGCATCGGCGACAAGGGCCAGCACAACAAGTTCTACCTGTTCTCGCGCACCGGCCGCGCCTCCGACGTGGTGGTGCAGTCGTCGGCCAACCTGACCGACCTCAACTCCACGACGTACTGGAACAACGTGGTCGTCCTGCCCGGCAACCGGCGCCTGTACGCCGCCTACGCCGGCTACTTCGCCGACCTGGCCGCCGAGCGCAAGAACCTCGACTACTACCGCGTCGTCCAGACGGGCGGGCCCGGCGGCTCGGTGCGGGCCCACTTCTTCCCCAAGGCGGACGGCGACCCCATCGTCGACCACCTCGGCAAGGTGTCCTGCCGGGGCGGGACGACGATCAGGGTCGGCATGTCGGAGTGGGACGCCTACCGTGTCGCCATCCCGCAGCGGCTGCGTGACCTGGCGGCGCGGGGCTGCACCGTACGGATCGTCTACGGGATCATGGACGACGAGGTCAAGGAGCTGCTGCTGGCCGAGCCGCGGGTCGAGCTGCGAGCCCTCGGCGACGGCGACGCGCTGCCCGGCCGCGTTCACTCGAAATACCTGCTCATCGAGGGCTCCTACGACGGGGACCGCCACGCCCGCCGGGTGTTCACGGGCAGCCACAACTACAACGAGACGTCGCTGCGCCGCAACGACGAGGTGCTGCTGCGGCTGAACAACCGGGCCGTCTACGAGCAGTACGTGGCCAACTTCGAGCGCATGCGCGAGGTGGCATCGCCCGCGACGCAGCCGTAGCGTTCATGGCGCTGCCGGCGTAGGACGCCCAGGCGGCCTCGCTATGGCCGGGCGGTGCCGCAGAGCGCGTGGTCGACCAGCGTGGAGAGAGCGCGGCTGGTGCGCAGCAGGGCGTCGAGGTCGCCGAGGGAGCGGGAGGTCGTCTCCACCGCCACGCTGTGCTCCGCGTCCTCGGTCACGCCCGCCCGGGTGGAGAAGCCGGCTTCGTCGCCGCCGTGACCCCAGTAGCCGCCGCCGCAGGTCAGCGGGAGGTACATCAGGCCGAGGCCGTAAGCGGCCCCGGTGAGGCCCATGTGCCGAAGCGCCGTGGCGGGGACGGTCTGCCGCATCTGCGCCAGCTGTGCCGGGGCGAGGAGTTTCCCGCCCAGCAGCGCGCGGAAGAACCGGTTGAGGTCGCCCGTGGTGCTGATCATCGCCCCGGCCGCGTCGCCCTGGCTCGGGTCGTGCACGGTGACGTCCGTCAGCGGGCCGTCCGGGGTGAACCGCGCGTAGGCCTTGGCGTGCGGGTCGGGGAGGCGCGGGTCGAGACGCGGGACGAGCGTGCGCCGCAGGTCCAGCGGGGTGAGGATGCGCCGCTCGACCTCCCGGTGCCAGGTGCGGCCGGTGACCTTATGGATGATCATGCCGAGAAGGACGTAGTTGGTGTTGGAGTAGCCCCACTCCGCGCCGGGGGCGAAGGCCGGCCGCTTCTCCATGGCCAGGGCGACGAGCTGCTCGGGCCGCCAGCGCCGCAGCCGCTCGCGGCGCCACTGCTCCGGCGAGGTGGCGGGCCGGAGGTATTCGGAGATGCCGCTGGTGTGCTGCAGGAGCTGGCGTACGGTGACCTCGCGCCCGTCGTTGCCGTGGCCGCTGACGACGCCCGGCAGCCACGTGTCGATGGTGTCGTCCAGTGACAGCCTGCCCTCGCCGACCAGTTGGAGCACGACCGTGGCGACGAAGGTCTTGGTGGTGCTGCCGATCCGGAAGTAGCCGTCGCGCGGCATGGCCGTCCCGGTTCTGCGGTCGGCGGCCCCGGAGCGGGCGGACGACCGTCCCGCACCGGTCCGGGCCTCGGCGAGGACGCCAACCACGCCGGTCTCGTGGACGGCCCGCACGTCGTACCGCAGCCGCTCCTGGGCTGCGCTGTCCGGCCGAGGCGCGGCGGGGGCGGCGACGGCCGGCGGTGCGTACGGCTTGGGGGGCGCCGCCGCGGTCGCCGTCACGACGATTCCGGCGGCCGAGACGACGGTCAGGACGCGCGTGCCGAACCGGCGGAAGAGCGGTCGGCTGCTGTGGACGAGCATGAGTCCCTCCTGGGAATCGCTGGTGGACTGCCGGGAGGCAATCCCAGCGGAACGCCGGTTACCAGGAGGGAACGGCGGCTTTTACCGCGCCGTAACCCCTCGCCGGTGATACTCGCATGCGAGTGATCTGGGGGATGCGCGATGCGGGTGTTAGTGGTGGAGGATCACCGGGAGCTCGCCGAGACGTTGGCGGGCGGGCTGCGCCGGGAGGGCCTGGCGGTCGACGTGGCGTACGACGGGGCGGGAGCGCTGGAGCGCAGCTCCGTCAACCGCTACGACGTCGTGGTGCTGGACCGTGACCTGCCCGGCCTGCACGGCGATCAGGTGTGCCGCGCGCTGGTCCGCGAGCGCTATCCGGCACGGATACTGATGCTCACCGCGGCCGCCACGATCGATGACCGGGTGGACGGGTTGAGCGTCGGGGCGGACGACTACCTGCCCAAGCCCTTCGCCTTCGCCGAGCTCGTGGCCCGCGTCCGGGCGCTGGCGCGGCGGGCGCAGCCCGCGGTGCCGCCGATCCTGGCACACGGCGAACTCCGCGTGGATCCCGGCCGCCGCGTCGCCACGCGGGCAGGTCGCCGGCTCGACCTGAGCCCCAAGGAGTTCGCCGTGCTGGAGCTCCTCCTGGCCGCCCAGGGCCGCGCGATCTCCGCCGAGGAGCTGCTCGAACGTGCCTGGGACGAAGCCGCCGACCCCTTCACCGCCACCGTCAAGGTGACCGTCAGCCGCCTGCGTCGCAAGCTCGGCGACCCGCCGCTGATCGAAACGGTCCCTCAGGCGGGGTATCGGCTCCCGTGGTCAGCATGAGGCCGTTCGCCCGGTGGACGGTCCGGTTGCGGCTCACGCTGCTGTACGGGGTGCTGTTCCTCGGGGCGGGCGCGGTGCTGCTCGCCGTCACGTACGTGCTCGTCGTCCACGGGCCGCCGTTCGTGAAGGTGGAGCCGCCGGCCGCGCCCGGCCTGCGGGACGTGTTCGAGCGGCCGGTGCCGGTGGTGGAGTCACCGGTGCAGCGGCGGGCCGTGTACCTGTCGCGGTTCCTCGTGGCGTCGGTGCTGGCCCTGGTGCTGATGACGTTCGCCGCGGTCGGGCTGGGCTGGGTGGTGGCGGGGCGCGTGCTGCGTCCGTTGCGGACGATCACGGCGACCGTGCGGGAGATCTCCGCACGCGATCTGCACCAGCGGCTCGGCTCTCAAGGACCCGAAGACGAGATCAGGGACCTGGCGGACACCTTCGACGGGCTGCTCGGGCGGTTGGAGGCGGCGTTCGAGGCGCAGCGGGCGTTCGTCGCCAACGCCTCCCACGAGCTGCGTACCCCGCTGACCTTCGAACGGAGCCTGCTGGAGATCGCGCTGGCCGATCCCGACGCCGACGTGCGGGACCTGCGGGTCGCCTGCGGACGCGTCCTGGCCAGCAACCAGGGCCAGGAACGGCTCATCGAGGCGCTGCTCACCCTCTCCCGCAGCCAGGGCGGGCTGGACCGGCACCAGGATCTGGACCTGGCGGAGGCGGCCGAGGCCACGCTCGGCTCCGCCCGCGCCGAAGCCGCCGCGCGCGGGGTGCGGGTCGAGGCGGCTTTGACAGTCGCCCGCACAGCGGGCGATCCGCGGCTGGTCGAACGGCTGGCGGCCAACCTGGTGCACAACGCCGTGCGCCACAACGTCGCCGGCGGCTGGGCACACGTCTGGACCGGGATCGAGGCGGGACGGCCGACGCTGCGCGTGCGCAACAGCGGGCCGGTCATCCCCGCCGACCAGGTCGACGCCCTGTTCCAGCCCTTCAGGAGGCTCGCGGGCGACCGGACCGGGGACGGGCACGGCCTGGGACTCGGGCTGTCCATCGTGGCCGCCGTCGCCGCCGCCCACCACGCCGAGCTCACCGCCCGCGCGCTTCCCGGCGGCGGCCTCGAGGTGCGGGCCGGCTTCCCGGGCGACCATTGACGAGGGATCAGGCAGGCGCATCCCAAGAGACAGCTCTCAGCCGCTGCGGCCCTCCAGTCCCGCGATCGCGATCGTGCCGGACGTGCCGCGCAGGCCGAATCCGTGGCGGAAGCCCTCGCGGGCCTGCGGGGTGGCCAGCGTGTCGCCGATCGAGACCGTGCGCAGCCGCCGCCACTCGCCACCCGTCCCGGCCGTCCGGGCGAAGGAGGTGATGGTGTCGCCGGCCAACACCAGCGCGAACCGGTCGCCGGGCTCCAGGGTCAGCGCGGCGTCGCCGGGCGTGTCGAGGAACCGGCCGCCGACCCGCACGTTGATGCCCGACCGCTCGCGGGTGTGGTTGTACCAGGCGGTCACGTAGTTGTCCTGGTCCTTGACCCAGCCGACGAACACGCTGTCCTCGGCGCTGCCGGTGCCGGCGAAGCTCCCGGCCGTCACCATGCTGATCGCGTCGGCCGACGACGGCCCCGCCGGACCCGCGACCACGCCGAAGAACGGCCGCGCGCCGCTGCCCGCGAACCTGCCGCCGCCGACCGTGATCTCCGGCTCGGCCTCGCCGCCCTCCGGCCGGTGCACGGTGTAGCCCGCGGAGGTGTCGGTGGCGAACGTGTCCTCCACCTCGACCCGCGCGTACGCGGCCGGGTCGAGCTCCCGCTCCACGTGCGCGTACGCGCTCACCGCCCGCGCCCGCCCGTCGTAGGCGGCGAAGGCGCGCACCGGGTGCACGTCGGGGCGCGGCCCGTCGCCGTCCGGCGGCGACACGCGCCAGCGCACCGTGAACTCGCCGCCCGGCCGCACCACGGGCGTCCCGGTCCTGCCGCGCGGCTCGGCGGACCAGCCGGGCGGCACGGCCAGCTCGACCTTCACCCTCGTGGCCGGCCTGCGGCCGTGGTTGGCGAACGTCGTGGTGACGGCGGCGGGTGCGCCCTGCTCGGTGACGGACACGTCGAGGCCGGTGTCGCCGGCGGCGGGCGACCACGCCTGCAGCTCGGTGACGCCGACGTACGCGCCCGGCCTCGGCACGAACACCAGCCGGATCGCGGTCGTCGTCAGCTCGGGGAACGTGACCCGGTTCAGCGCCGCGCCGGCGGGCCGCTCCGGCGTGCGCGTCTGGCCGGGCACCTCGCGCCACACCTCACCGTCCAGGAACTCCAGCCGGTACGACGCCGGCGCCCGCACCGCGCCGCCGTCGTCGTAGGTGTGGAACCGCACGTCGCTCACCCGGGTCGGCACGCCGAAGTCGACGCCGAGATGGTCCTCGGCGTTCGGCGAGCGGTAGTTCGTCCACCGGCTGTGCGGGATGTCGTCGTAGAAGATCCGCCCGTCCACGGCGTCCCACACGCTGTCGATGCCGCCCGTGTACGAGGCGAACGGCTTGGGGTGGCCGGTGCCGTGCGGGTTCGCGGCGTCGTTGCTCGGGCGCGCGGCGCGGTCCGGAGCGCGGCCCGGCACGCGGGCGGCCAGCTCGCCGAGCCCGGGCCGCGCGGCCGCGATCCTGCCGTCCACGTAGAGGCGCAGGCCCTTGCCCTGGCCGTACCTGGTGCCGTCGCGGTCCCACAGGACCGTCACGTTGTGCCCGTGGTAGGGCACGTTCTCCAGCGCGAAGTGGCTCCACGCGGCGGGGACCAGCGGGTTGACCACGACCTTGCCACCGGGCTGGGGACGCAGCCCGATCAGGCCGCTGATCACCAGGTCGTTGAAGGTGGAGTGGTTGTAGTGCTCGCTGTGGCCCTTGCCGTCGTAGATCCAGCGCGGCTCGTCGGGGTGGTGAGCCTCGGCGACGTACGGGCGGCCGTCCTTGTACTGGGTGAGCGCGTAGCCGCGCAGCAGCCGGTAGTAGTCGGCGGCGCTCACCACGTCCTGGTCGCGTTCGTTGAGCAGGTTGGCCAGCGCGGTCAGCGTGGTCGAGGTCGAGTACGGCCAGCTCGGCCCGTTCCACCGGCAGCAGCCGCTCAGCGCGTCCTTCATGAACAGCGGGCTGCGCCGCTCGGCGGTGGCCGGCCCGTACGGCGCGGCGAACCCCTGCGGGTCGAGCAGTTGCTCCCACGCCCGCTCGGTGCCGGGCCGGGCCATGCCGAACGCCCACGGCACGAAACCGATCTGCTCCCTGGTGGAGACGAGCTTCTGCTCCGGGTCCAGGTCGCCGCGGGCCCTGTGGTAGAAGAAGCCCCGCTCGCCGTCCCACAGGTGGCGGTGCAGGGCTTCGCGCAGCGCGTCGGCCCGCCGCCCGAACGTCCTGGCCAGCGCCCTGTCGCCGCGCATCTCGGCGATCGCCGCGATGGCCCTGGCGTCGCCGTACTGGTAGGCGTTGAGCGTCGGCCGGTAGCCCGCGCCGCCGTGGTAGGGGTCGTCGGGGTCGGTCTCGTAGGCGGAGGCGGTGTACTCCATCGCGTCCCACACCGGAACCGACCAGTAGAGCCCGAGCCGCTCGTCGTACTGGCCGCCCCACTTGTCGTACTGGCGGACCAGGTCGGGCAGCAGGTTCTCGACGAAGGCCGCGTCGCCGGTGACGAGGTAGCGCTGGTAGACGGCGTCGGCCGCCCACCACGCGTACTGGTGGGCCCAGTCGTCGGTGTCCTCGTTGACGAAGTCCTCCTTCGGCTTGGGCCCGGCGCCGGGGCCCTGCAGCCAGTACGTGAGGTAGTCGTCGACGGGGCGGCGGTCGCGCAGCCAGCGGCCCTCGTACACGTGGTGACCCGCGGCGGCGACGATGCCGCCGAGCGGCGCGGCGTATCCGGGGGCGTTGTGGAACTCGGTGATGATGTGGCCGGTCGCGGCGTCGGTGTAGCGGATGTGCCGCTTGAAGGTACTCCAGCGGTAGTAGTAGACGTCCTGGATCTGCTGGTCGGGCACGTCGAGGAAGGGGATGTTGGCTTCGTACCACGCCGGTTCGGCGAGGCCGGCCAGCAGCGCTCGGTGGTCGAGGAAGTCCGTGCCACTGCCGACCTCCGGGTAGACGGGCGGGGGCGCGGGGGCGGCGGCCGCCGG
>NZ_JAAAHR010000044.1:0-54641 GCF_009908215.1 Nonomuraea sp. K271
GACCCCGACCCCGACCCCGGCGAGCGTGCGGCGGGTCAGGGCCGGTGGGTCAGGCGCGCTTGGCGCGGGCCGCCGCGCGGCCGCGGACGGCGGAGTCGAGCACCACCTTGCGGATGCGCACGGCGTCAGGAGTGATCTCCACGCACTCGTCCTCACGGATGAACTCCAGCGCCTGCTCCAGGGAGAGCATGCGCGGTGGGATCAGCTTCTCCGTCTCCTCGCTGGTGGAGGAGCGCATGTTGGTGAGCTTCTTCTCCTTGGTGATGTTCACGTCCATGTCGTCGGACCGGGAGTTCTCGCCGATGATCATGCCTTCGTAGACCTCGGTCGTCGGCGAGACGAACAGCGTGCCGCGCTCCTGCAGGTTGAGCATCGCGAACGCGGTCACCGGCCCGGACCTGTCGGCCACCAGCGAGCCGTTGTTGCGGGTGCGCAGCTCGCCGAACCAGGGCTCGTAGGAGTCGAAGACGTGGTGGACCAGGCCCGTGCCGCGGGTCTCGGTGAGGAACTCCGTGCGGAAGCCGATCAGGCCGCGCGCCGGCACCACGAACTCCATGCGGATCCAGCCGGTGCCGTGGTTGGTCATGTGCTCCATGCGCCCCTTGCGCACCGCCAGGAGCTGGGTGACCGCGCCGAGGTATTCCTCCGGGCAGTCGACCGTGAGGCGCTCGACGGGCTCGTGCACCTTGCCGTCGATCACCTTGGTGACCACCTGCGGCTTGCCCACGGTGAGCTCGTAGCCCTCGCGGCGCATCTGCTCGACCAGGATGGCCAGCGCCAGCTCGCCGCGGCCCTGCACCTCCCAGGCGTCGGGCCGCTCGGTGGGCAGCACGCGCAGCGACACGTTGCCGACCAGCTCTTTGTCGAGGCGGTCCTTCACCATGCGCGCGGTGACCTTGGAGCCTTTGACCTTGCCCACGAGGGGCGAGGTGTTGGTGCCGATGGTCATCGAGATGGCCGGCTCGTCGACCGTGATGAGCGGCAGCGGGCGCGGGTCGTCGGGGTCGGCCAGGGTCTCGCCGATCATGATCTCGGGGATGCCGGCGATGGCGATGATGTCGCCGGGGCCCGCCTCCTCGGCGGGCTTGCGCTCCAGGGCCTCGGTCATGAGCAGCTCGGTCACCTTGACGCGCTGGATCGTGCCGTCGGTGCGGCACCAGGCCACCTGCTGGCCTTTGCGCATGACGCCCTGGTGGACGCGGCACAGGGCGATGCGGCCGAGGTAGGAGGAGGCGTCGAGGTTGGTGACGTGGGCCTGGAGCGGGGCGCTCGGATCGTAGGTCGGCGCGGGGATGGTCGACTTGATGATGTCGAACAGCGGCTCGAGGTCGTCGGAGTCGGGCATGGAGCCGTCGTCGGGGCGCTCCATGGAGGCCCTGCCGGCCTTGGCGGAGGCGTAGACGATCGGGAAGTCGATCTGCTCCTCGGTGGCGTCGAGGTCCATGAACAGCTCGTAGACCTCGTCGACGACCTCTTTGATGCGGGCGTCAGGGCGGTCGACCTTGTTGATGCACAGGATGACCGGCATCTTCGCCGACAGCGCCTTGCGCAGCACGAACCGGGTCTGCGGCAGCGGCCCCTCGGAGGCGTCGACCAGCAGCACGACCCCGTCGACCATGGAGAGCCCGCGCTCGACCTCGCCGCCGAAGTCGGCGTGGCCGGGGGTGTCGATGATGTTGATGGTCATGCCGCCGTGGTCGACCGCGGTGTTCTTCGCGAGAATGGTGATGCCCTTCTCGCGCTCGAGGTCGTTGGAGTCCATGACCCGGTCGTCGACGTCCTGGTTGGCGCGGAAGGCCCCGGACTGCCAGAGCATGGCGTCGACCAGCGTGGTCTTGCCATGGTCGACGTGCGCGATGATCGCGATGTTCCGCAGGTCGTCGCGGCTGTTCAAAGGCATGATGAGGTCTCGCTCTGTGTCGTGGAGGGCGGCCGCGCGAAGTCGCGACCTACCAAGTCTAGTTGATCCCCTCTGATGGCGAGCGCGAGCGGACGGCGGAGGGGGGCTCATGTACATAGCCGGTTGCACAATTGTGCGCATGGCAATCGTGGCCGGGGTCCCTACATTAACGGCATGACCTGGACAGAGCTGGTGATGGCCGCGGCGCCGACACGGGGCGAACAGCCGGCGGTGAGCGATGTCCGGACCGGCGAGGTGCTGTCGTACGCGACGTTCGTCAAGCGGGTCACCCGTGCCGCGGCAGGCCTGCGCAGTCAGGGTCTGCGCTACGGCGACAAGGTCATCGTCAACGTCCCGCCAGGGGCGACGCTGCCGGTGGCGACCCACTCCGTCGCCTGGGCGGGAGGGGTCGTGGTGCTCGCGGCCTCGGGCTCCGCCCGCATGTTGATCACCCAGCGCCACTACGACCCCGCCGCCACGCGGGTGGAGCAGGTCTACTCCTTCCGCCCGGTCGAGGGGGCCAAGCCGTTCACCGAGCTGCTCGACGAGCGAGGGGTGGAGTTCGGGCCGCTGGCGGGTCCGGCGCTCACGTTCGACGGCCGGCGCGTGTTCGACCACGGCGAGTTGGCAGGCGACCTGCGCAGGCTCGCCGCGCGGGCGGCGATCACCGAGAACGACGTGGTGATCAGCGCGGTGAACGATCCGTTCAGGGCGCTGCGGGTGATCGACCTGGCCATGACGTGCGGCGCCCACGTCGTGGTGGCCCACGAGCCGAGCCTGGTCGGCTGCCGCGTGCTCGCCGAGGAGCGGCGGGCGAGCGTCGTCGTCGCCCCCTACGACCTGGCGAGGAGGCTGCTGCGCGAACCGGCGCTGCGCGTCGTCGACGAGAGGACGATCGTGAGCTCGCTCGACCTGTGACCGGCAGGGCGCCGGGCCCATGGCAGGGGAAGGCCATGAACGGGGTCTCCTGCCCCCGGCCGCCCGCGCCAGGCCCGGCGCTGCGGGGAGGAGGCGCTGGCGATCGCCGGGAAAACCGGTCACCACTGGACCCAGGCCAGGGTGCTGACCCATCTGGGCGCGGTGGCCGAGGCCGCGGGCGACCTGGAGGCGGCCATGTCCCACCACACCTCGGCGCTGCCGCTGCTCGCGGACATGGACAATCGGATCGAGCCGGCCCGCTGCCACGCCAAGATCGGCAGGGTGGCGGCCGGGCTGCGCGACTTCGCGACCGCGAGGAAGCACGTGGCCGCCGGGCTGGACCTATGCATGCAGACGGGCCGGCGGCGCGGAATCGTCCGCCTCTCATGGCGGTGTCCGCGCTGGCCATGGCGCAGGACGACATCGAGGCGCGGTCCGGGGCGCGGCGGCCTATCGGCGGCCGAGCACGGGATGGACGCGGAGCGAACCTAAGCTCGTTCTCATGCCTTTCACGCCCAGCTTCCCCGTCATGCTGAGGACCGAGGACGGGGTCCGCATCGACGCCTCGCACACACCCGCCAGACTGCCCGCGGCAGGGGCCGATCCGGCGCCGTCCCGGCCCCTGGACGTCGGCATCGTGGTGGCGCACGGTTTCACCGGTTCGTGGCGTGAGCGGGCCCCGCGCCGCATCGTGCACGTGCTGAGCCGTTACGGCGGCGTGGTGGCCTTCGACTTCCGGGGTCACGGCCGCTCGGGCGGGCTGACCACCGTGGGGGACGCGGAGATCCTCGACGTGGCCGCCGCCGTCCGGCATGCCCGGGTGGTGGGATACTCGCAGGTCGCGGTCGTGGGCTTCTCCATGGGGGCGGCGGTGGCCGTACGCCATGCGGGGCTGATGCGCGGCGTGGACGCGGTGGTCGCGGTCAGCGGCCCCGCCCGGTGGTACTACCGGGGCACCAGGCCGATGCGGCAGGTGCACTGGGCCATCGAGCGGCGGGCCGGCCGGTTGGCGGCCCGGCTGGTCAAGCGCACCAGGATCGCCCCCGGCGCGTGGAACCCGATCCCGATGCCCCCGCACGAGGCCGCCGGGCTCATCTCGCCGGTCCCGCTGCTGATCGTCCACGGCGACGCCGACGGGTTCTTCCCCGTGGACCACGCCCACCAGCTCTACGACGGCGCGCGTGAGCCGAAGGAGCTCTGGATCGAGCCGGGGTACGGCCACGCGGAGACCGCCGCCACCCCTGAACTCGTCGCCAAAATCGGCAAATGGATCTCTTCGAACTTTTCTTGAGTAATACACGTCTACCTAGGGCGGATGGATAAAAACCGCTGGGAGAAAGTCCTTGGGGATGGAAACCGTCGTGACGGTGACCATGGGACATACTTCAGTAGTCAGGCGGTCGCCCTTCGTGATCCGCCACCGGCGGATCACCCTGGGTAGGAAAATCCGCACTTTCAGTGCCTCCATCAGGTGGATCACCGTGGGGAGTGGGGTATGCACTGTGAGTGGCGGGGTTTGCACCTAGCGTTGCGGGGGCGCGCTGGGTGCACATCCTGCATCGCGAGGGCCCCGCGGCCGACCGCGGGGCCCTCCTTCCGTCTCCGGTCAGCCGAGACGCGCGATGGTCTTGTACTCCAGATAGCCGTTGAGCCCCTCCGGGCCGAGCTCGCGGCCGATGCCGCTGGCCTTGTAGCCGCCGAAGGGCGCGTTGGTCTCCAACATGAAGCAGTTGACGCCGTACGTGCCGGTGCGGACCTGGCGGGCCACTTCCATGCCGTGGTCGGCGTCGGCCGTCCACACCGTGCCGGCCAGGCCGTAGTCGCTGTCGTTGGCGATGCGGACGGCGTCGGCCTCGTCGTCGTACGGGATGACGGCCAGGACCGGGCCGAAGATCTCCTCGCGGGCGATGCGCATGTCGTTGGAGACGCCGGCGAAGACGGTGGGTGAGACGTACCAGCCCCGGTCGTAGGGCCGCTCCAGGCCGCCGACGACGATCTTGGCGCCCTCGTCCATGCCGATCCTGACGTAGCTCTCGACGCGCTCCTGCTGCCGCTTGGCCGCCAGCGGGCCGATGCCGGTGGCCGGGTCGGCGGGGTCGCCGACGGGCTGGGAGGTGACCATGTTCGCGACGGCGTCCACGACCTCGTCGTAGCGGTTGCGCGAGGCGAGGATGCGGGTCTGGGCCACGCACGCCTGGCCGTTGTTCATGAGGCTGGCCATCGACAGGAAGCCCATGCTCGCGACCAGGTCGGCGTCGTCGAGGATGATGGCGGCGGACTTGCCGCCCAACTCCAGGCTGACCCGTTTGAGCTGCTCGCCGCAGATGGCCGCGATGCGCCGGCCGGCCGCGGTCGAGCCGGTGAAGGCCACCTTGTCGACGCCCGCGTGGGAGATCAGGTGCTCGCCCGTCTCGCGGCCCGCGGGCACGATGTTGAGCACGCCCGCCGGCACGCCGGCCTCGGCCGTCCACTCGGCCAGCAGGTACGCGTCCAGCGGCGTCTCCGGCGCCGGCTTGAGCACGACCGTGCAGCCGGCCAGCAGCGCGGGCGCGAGCTTGGTCATCGTGACGAACTGCGGTACGTTCCACGGCACCACGGCCGCCACCACGCCCACGGGCTCCCTGCGCACGGTGAGCGGGCCGAACAACCCCGGCCGCTCCTCCTCCTGCGCGAACGTCCTGCCGAGTTCGGCGTAGAACTGCAGCATGCCGAGCGGCTGGGGCGCCTGCGCGAGGTTGGAGAAGGTGATGGGCGAGCCCATCTCCTCCGTGATGAGCCCGGCCATCTCGCCCTGCCGCTCGTTGTAGATCGCGGCCAGCCTCCCGATCACCTCGGCCCGCTCGGCGAACGTCATCCGGGGCCAGGGCCCGTGGTCGAACGCCTGCCTGGCGGCCGCGACCGCGCGGTCGACGTCCTGGGGCGTGCCGTCGGGCACCTGGCCGACGACCTCCTCGGTGTGCGGGGAGACGACGTCTATCGTTCCGGTGCCCGCTGGGGCCACCCATTCGCCCCCGATGAACAGCTTGTCGTGCCGGCGCATGTCGTGAGCCTTTCGCTTGACCGAATGCTTGCTTGCCCTGGAGAGGTCTCAAGGCGACCGAACCATGTTCTGGACGTGCACGCAAGAGGGGCGCGGCCGGTGCGCCGCGCCCCTCGGCCGGCCTCAGCGGGGATCGCCGAGCAGGTGCCGCATCGACCGCCTGACCAGGTCCGTACGCGCCTCGTCGCCGATCACGCTCTCGGCCCCGAAGCCCAGGTAGACGGTGTCCTTGGTGACGACGCCGCCACCCTCCTCGAAGAGCTGGTCCGTGCGGAACCAGTTGTTGATCGACGGCGCCGAGCCCTCGGGCGGGTCACCGACGCTCCAGCCTCCGAGGTCCGCCTCGAACGAGCTCTCCTCGGCGACCTCGCCGTCCAGCGTGACCGTGACGTCGTCGAGGAAGACGCCGGCGCCCTGGGTGGCCCAGTCGGTGACGTACGAGATGGACAGCTCGACCTGTTCGCCCGCGTACGGGGTCAGGTCGATCGTCCACTGCTGCCAGCCGCCCGAGTTGCCGGAGGCCGCGTGCCACGCGCCGGACGTCCCGGCCGGCTCGCAGGCGGCGCCCTGGTAGCGCTGCGTGAACGGGTGGATCGTGCGCCAGCCGCCGCTGTTCTCCGCGTCGCAGCTGTCGCCGGTGTCCTGGGAGGTGTGCCCGTTCGCGTCCGGCAGCGTGGTCCAGTCGTCGCCGCCCGCCGTCCGCGCCTCCACGGTCAGGAAGTCCCACGCGCTCTCGATGTCGTAGGACGTCCAGAACGACAGCTCGCCGCCGCTCTTGCCCGTCAGGTCGACGGTCCTGGTCAGCCGTTTCCACGAGACGTCGGAGATGCCGCTGTAGACGTCCCAGGAACCCGAGTGCGGGTCGAACGGGCCTCCGGGCCTGGCCCACTTGACCGGGGCCGAGCTCGCGAAGCGCGGGAAGCGGTCGGCGGGCAGGACCGCGGAGGTCGCCACGAACGCGTTGGTGTGGCCGGGGTCCAGTGCCGCCTCGAAGCCCTTGAACGCGCCGGTGCCGCCCCGCAGGCCGAACGGCTGCCCGGTGTCGTGGTCGGTGCCCGCGTCGTCGAAATAGACGTAGGCGCCGAGCCAGTACTGCTGGAAGTCGTTGAACACCGGGATGCAGGGCGGGTCGCCGGGGACCGTGCACTCGGGGTTCTCCGGCTGGTCGGGCTCGTAGAAGTACAGGCCGTCGCCGTTGGCCGCGTACGATGCGTACTTGCCGGCGTGCAGCAGCTTGCCGCCCTCGTTCAGATAGTCGCGGACCGCCAGCTCGGTGTCCACGCCGGCCTTGGACATGGTGCCGGGCACCTGGCCGTCGGAGCGGGGGATGACGTCGTCGCCGGTCTCCCAGACCACGGCCTTGTAGTGGCTGAGCACGCCGAGCGGGTGCGGGGCCCTGCGGCCCATCCGGTCCAGGTCGTACACGTCGGAGGAGTGGCCGGCGGCCTTCAGCGCCGCTGCGTACGCGCCGGCGTACCTGGCCTCCGTGCCCTCCTGATCGGGGCTCAGGCCGGTGACGTCCTCGGCGGCCAGCACGAGCACCTTGCCGCCGATGTCGTCGGCGACGGTGTAGGTGAAGCCGCCGCTCCTCCTGCCGATCGAGGTGAACCAGACCTTCACCTTGTCGCCGGGCCTCGTCGCGGTGATCGTGCCGCGCAGCCGGTGGTAGTAGCGGTCGTAGCCCTCGCCGTACCGCTCGCCGCCCTTCCACTCGTGCGTGGGGACGACCCGGGTGCGGCCGCCGTTGACCTGGTAGTTGAGGAAGACCGGGCCGAGCCTGCGCTTGGCGTTGACCTGGACGACCTGGTTCCTGCCGTGGCTGACCTCGAACGGGTCGAGCACGAAGTCGGGGGTTTTGTTGCCCAGGTGGCTGACCGGCTCCACCGGGTCGACCGCGGATCTCGCCACGTCAAGCGCGAACGGCAGGCCCTTCTCGAACTCGGCCTGCACCAGCGCCTCGTCGTCGGGGAAGACGAAGCCGCAGCCGTCGCAGCCCTCGTTGAGCTCGGGCGTCCACGACAGCGTGCCGTAACGGCGGTGCGCCTGGTCGTTGGTGTCGCCGTTGGTGGTGTACAGCTCGGCGCCGAGGTCGGGGTCGAATCCGGGCACGGCGGGCTTCGCGTCGTCGCCAGTGAGCGCCTCGTAGATCGGGTTGTCGGCCGTCTCCGTGGCGATCTGCACGCCGATCGGGTAGAGCAGCAGCGGGCCGTACGAGTGGTAGTTGAGCTGCATCTCGAATCTGACCCGCCGGAGCAGGCCGTCCATGGCCCTGGTCTCCGGCTCGCTGGCGGGGCTGGTGCCGCGGTAGGTCTCGCTGCTGGGGATGCTGGACGAGCCTTCCTCGTCGTAGTGGAAGTTCGTGGGGAAGTTGCGGTTGATGTCGACGCCGTCGGCGCCGGTGATCCGGCCGTCGCCGTCGTTGTCGCGCAGGTTCTTGCGCCACAGGCGGTTGCCCTCGGTGAACGTGAAGTCGTAGCCGTCGGGGTTGGCCACCGGTACGAACCACAGCTCGGTCCTGTTGAGCAGGTCCCTGAGCGAGCGCCTGTTGGCGATGACGTACTTCAGCAGCCGCATGTCCACCTCGGTGGCGATCCACTCGCGGGCGTGCTGCGTGGCCGAGAAGAGGGTCGAGGGCTTGATGCCGTCGGGCAGCAGCCGGGCGCCCGTGCTCACCTTGGCGGCCAGAATGTCCTGGCCTTTGAGCGTCTTGCCGATGGACTGCAGCTTGACGATGTCCCTGTTGGCCTTCGCGATGTCCCTGAGCTGGTCGGCGATGCCGCCGGGCTCGGAGTAGGACCGGTAGACGGTGTAGCCGCCGGCCGCCTGTGCCTTCGCCGCCTGGAGCTGGCTCTGGCCCTGCGGGTCGCGTACGGGGGCGGGGTCGTGGCCGAGCTTGTCCAGCGTGCCGAGGTCGTTCTGGTCGGCGGTCAGCTCGATGTGCTCCTTGCCGTCCTTGGTCTCGTGCTGGACGACGTCGAAGCCTTTCTCTCTGAGGGTCTGTGCGGTGCCCGGCGCGCTGTCGAGCTGGTAGAGCTCGATGCGGTCACGGGTCGGCAGCGGGTCCACGGATGCCCGCGCGGGCGCGGTGGCCACGAGGGACGTGCCTAAGCCGAGGATCACGGCGACGGCGAGGATCGATGATCGAGACACGGGTGTCTGCCCCTTCGCGGAGACGACTTCGCCGTCATCTTGACGTTTGGAGCGATCTACACAAGGCCCAACTTTCCGGGATGCCGCTCGGTCGGACAAATGCCCCGAATCATCGCCAAAGGTGCGGCAGTTCCGTCGTTCGGATGACAGAGAACAAGATCATCTTCTATAGTTTCGGTCCGTCTGTGAGGGGAGGGGACGGGTGTGAGGATCTGGCGCTTCGCCGTTCTTGTCGCCGTCCTCGCCGGGCTGCTCGGCCTGCACCCCACACCGCCGGCCGCCGCCGATCCTTCACCCGCTGAGCTGCGCAAGCTCACCAAGCAGGCGGCCCGGCTCAGCGAGCAGTACCGCGGCCAGATCCAGATCCTGGAAGAGGTCAGGATCCAGGCGAAGAGGGCCACGCAGACCTCGGGCGGTCTGGCGGCCAAGCTGAAGGCCGCCCAGGCCGAGGTGGGCCGGATCGCGCAGACCGCCTACATCCTCGGCCCGCTCGACAACTACCGGCTGATCACGCCCAGCGAGGACCCGTACAAGATCCTGGGCCAGGCCGCCAACATGGGCTACATGGCCAACGAGCGCACCGAGCGGGTCAAGAACATCCAGCGGCTGATCAAAAGGCACAAAGAGGCGAAGCTCAAGGCCAACGAGAAGATCGAAAAGCTGCGCAAGGAGATCAAGGCCATGCAGAGCAGGCGGCGCGAGGTCCAGCGCCTGCTCTCCAAGTACGGCTTCCAGCAGCCCGGCGGATCAGAGGGCCTCACCCAGCGGATGGTCTCGGTCCGCGCCGAGATCATGCAGAACTTCCCCATGAAGTACGGCGTCGGCTGCCTGCGCCCCGGCGACCCCGGCGAACACGGCAAGGGCCGGGCCTGCGACTTCATGATGTCCAGAGGCGGCACCATGGCCACCGGCGCCGACGCGGCCAACGGCGACGCCCTCGCCGCGTGGCTCATCAAGAACGGCGCCAGGCTCGGCGTGATGTACATCATCTGGAAGCAGCGCTACTACGACATCCGCTCGGGCGGCGGCTGGGACCCGATGTCCAACCGGGGCGGCGCGACGGCCAACCACTACGACCACGTTCACGTGTCGGTGTTCTGACCCGCCAGAAAGCCCTTCAGCCACGCGTACGACGCCTTCGGGGTGCGGCGCTGGGTCGCGAAGTCCACGTGCACGAGGCCGAAGCGCTGGTGGTAGCCCTCGGCCCACTCGAAGTTGTCGAGCAGCGACCAGACGAAGTAGCCGCGCACGTCCACGCCCTCGGCCATGGCCCGCCGCATCGCCTCGATGTGGCCCTCCAGGAACGCGATGCGCCCGTCGTCCTCGACCGTGCCGTCCTCGGTCGGCACGTCGTCCTGGGAGCAGCCGTTCTCCGTGACGAGGATCGGGGGGAGGGCCGCACCATACCGTGACCTGAGTCCCGTGAGCAGCTCGCGCAGGCCGTCGGGGACGACCGGCCAGCCGAAGGCCGTGGTGGGATGGCCGGTGATGCCCGCGTCGGTGAACGGCAGCCCGGCGCCGGCCGTGGGGGCGGCGATGCGGGTCGGGTGGTAGTAGTTGATCCCGAGGGCGTCCAGCGGTGCGGCGATGATCTCCAGGTCGCCGTCCTGGAGGAAACCGAGGGCGGCGGTGTAGGCCGACAGGTCTGGATATGCGCCGAGCAGCACCGGGTCGTTGAACAGGCGGTTGTGCAGGATGTCGTACGCCTCGGCGGCCTTCACGTCGGCCTCGTCCGCCGACGCGGCCCTGACCGGCGTGCAGTTGTTGGTGAGCGCCACCTGCCGGGCTCCGGCAGCGCGCAGCGCCCCTACGGCCAGGCCGTGGCCGAGCAGCTGGTGGTGGGCGGCGGGGAGCGCGTCCGTCATGAGCGCCTGGCCGGGGGCGTGCACGCCAAGGGCGTAGCCGAAGGCCATGTGCACGAACGGCTCGTTCATGGTGATCCAGAGCGGGACCCGGTCGGCCAGGCGGCCGGCGGCGATCGCGGCGTAGTCGGCGAAGCGCCCGGCGCTCTCGCGGCTCATCCATCCGCCGCGGTCCTGCAGCGCCTGCGGCAGATCCCAGTGGAACAACGTCGGCACCGGCTGCACGCCCGCCGCCAGCAGGGCGTCCACGAGCCGGTCGTAGAAGTCGAGCCCCTTCTCGTTGACCGCGCCCGAGCCGCCGGGCTGCACGCGCGGCCAGGCGATCGAGAAACGGTAGGCGTTCAGCCCCAGGTCCGACACGAGCGCGACGTCCTCGCGCCAGCGGTGATAGTGGTCGCACGCGACGTCGCCGGTGTGGCCGTCACGCGTCCGGCCCGGCTCGTGCGAGAAGGTGTCCCAGATGGACGCACCCCGGCCGTCCTCGTGGACGCCGCCCTCGATCTGGTAGGCCGCGGTGGCCGTGCCCCACAGGAACATTCCACGCTCTCCTCGCTCACGTTATCGAGCCAAGGTAATGGACCTTTACTGCCGGTAATAGGACAGGATGGTGACCATGACGAGTACCTTGCGCCGCCGTCCCGCCCAGCGACGCAGCCTCGAACGGGTGGAACGCATGCTCGACGAGTGCGCGCTCCTGCTCGACGAGGTGGGCTACGACGCGCTGACCACGAAGGAGGTCGCCCGGCGGGCCGAGGTGCCGATCGGTACCTTCTACCAGTTCTTTCACGACAAGCAGGGTCTGGTGCGGGCGCTGGCCCGGCGCAACCTGGAGGCGTTCCTCGGACGCGTCACCGAACGCGTCGCGACGGCCGACCTCGCGCACTGGACCGACCTCGTGGACCTCGCCGTCGACGAGTTCGTCGACATGAAGCGCACGACTCCCGGGTTCTCGGTGATGGACTTCGGCGAGGTGCTGGTCACCGCGGGCGGCGCACCGGTGGAGGGCAGCAAGCAGGCGCTCGACGGCACCCACGAGAACAACGTCGTGGTGGCCGACCGGCTGCGCAGGCTCACCCTCGAACTGCTGGACGCGCCCGTCGGCCCCGGCCTGGACCGGGCGCTGCTGGTGGCGGTCGAGGCGACCGACGCGGTGCTCAAACTGGCCTTCAGGACCGACCCCTGTGGCAACGCGGAGCTGATCGCCGAGTGCAAGCACCTCGTCCGCCGCTACCTCGCCGACCACCTCCCCTAGCCCCGGGCGACCGGTCAGGCGGGGACGTCGTCCAGGCGGGTGCGGAGCTCCTGGTCCAGCTTGAGGTCGGCGGCGCCGATGGCCTCCTCCAACTGGGGCATCGTCGAGACGCCGACGATGGGCACGACGCCGTCGGCCATCAGCCAGGCCAGGACGACCTGGTTCGGGGTCGCGCCCAGTTCCTTGGCGGCCTCGTGGAGCACGCCCAGGCGCCGGGTCGTCCCCGGATGATCGTAGATTTCGGAAATGGGCCGGTCAGGGCGTGTGTACGCGCCGAACATCAGCGTGTTGTACGCCCACAACGTCATGTCCGGCTCGGCGGCCAGGTAGTCGAGGGTCTCGTCGGAGGCCAGCGTGTGCCCCGCCTCGGCCGGCCTGGTCAGCGGCCGGGGCCGCAGGTACGTGTGCCGCAGCTGGACGTGGGTGTAGGCGATCCAGCCGTTCGAGGCGGAGACGTTCCTGGCCCGTTCGAGCCGCCAGGTCGCGATGTTGCTCGCCCCCGCCGCGCGGATCTTGCCCTGCCTGGCCAGCGCGTCGAACGCGCCCAGGGTCTCCTCCAGGGGGACGGAGCGGTCCTCGACGTGCGACCAGTACAGGTCGACGTGGTCGGTGCCGAGCCTGCTGAGGCTGCCTTCCACGGCCCTCTCGATCACGGGGGCGGACAGGCCCTCCGCCGAGCCGAGGGTGGTGTCGCCGGGGACGGTGGGGCGGGCACCGGCCTTCGTACTGATGAAGATCTCGTCCCGGTTGCCCCTCGCGGCGAGCCACCTGCCGATGGCCAGCTCGCTTTCGTCGCCTGTGCGGCCCTCCGCCCAGAACGGGTAGTTGTTGGCCGTGTCCAACATGGTGCCGCCCGCCTCGTGGAAGCGGTCGAGCAGGGCGAACGTGTCCGTCAGGTCGACGGTCGTGCCGAACGGAATCGTGCCGAGTGCGATGTTCATGAGGCTGACTCTGGAATGTGGAGCGCACTCCATGTCAAGCCCCGCCGGGACAGGTTGACCTGGAGTGCACTCCAGGTGCGATGCTTGGTCATGTGAGCGTGTACACACCCGCCCAGGTCGTGCAGGAAACCGGCTTCAGCATCGACACCTTGCGCTACTACGAGAAGATCGGCCTGCTGGAACGCGTCGACAGGAACGCGGCCGGGCAGCGCAGGTTCAGCCAGGAGGACATCGGCTGGCTGGGCACACTCCGCTGCCTGCGCGACACCGGCATGCCGATCGCCCAGATGCTCCGCTTCGCCGAGCTCGTACGCGCGGGCGACCACACGATCCCCGACCGCATCAAGCTCCTGGAGGAGCACGACGAGCAGGTGCGGGCGCAGATCGCCAACCTCGGCGAGCGGCAGAGCTACATCAGCAACAAGATTTCCTACTACCGCAGCCTCATCTAGCACGGTCTTTGCGCCTCGGTTGGTAGACCGAAGTGCATGGCATCGTGGGCGCGGCGGATCGACATCCCGCTCCGCCGCGTCGCCCGGTCGTGCGCGGCGATGTTGTTCGTGCTGCTGGCGCACGTGACGCTCCTCCAGGCGTTCGGCTCGCACACGCTCAACGCCGACCAGAGGAACGAGCGGCCGCTGATCGCCAGGTTCGAGCGTCCGCGCGGCGACATCCTCACCTATGAGGGCACGCCCGTCGCCAGCAGCCGCCCGACCGGCGAGGGCCCCTACCTCTACCGGCGGGTCTACCGGCACGGCCGGCTGTACGCTCCCGTCACCGGCCACGTCTCCCTGGCGGGCTCCACCGGCATCGAACGCGCGCAGGACGCGGTGTTGTCCGGCAGGGACGCCAAGGTGCGGGTGCAATCGCTCGTCAGGGACGGCGTCGTGGAGGGCGCCGACGTCCGGCTGACGATCAGCGAACGAGTGCAGTGGGCGGCCTACCAGAGCCTCAGGGCCACCGGGGTCCCCGGCGCTGCCGTGGCCATCAGCCCGGCGACGGGCGCGATCCTGGCGCTGGCCAGCTACCCGGCCTACGACCCGAACGCCCTGACCACCTTCGACCGCGACCGCCTCGCCGAGACGGCCGAAGGCATCCGCCACGCCCCCGCGCGGCCGATGGTGAACAGGGCGCTGCACGGGCTGTATCCGCCCGGGTCCACGTTCAAGCTGGTCACCACGGCGGCGGCGCTGTCTTCTGGCGAGTACGCCCCGTCGACCGTGGTGGAGGCGCCCGCCCGCCTGCGCCTGCCCGGCACCCCCATGTACGTGGACAACGGCGAGCGCTGCGCCCAGGAGCGCCCGACCCTCACGTACGCGTTCATGGCGTCGTGCGACACCGCGTTCGCCGGCATCGGGCTGCAACTCGGGCAGGACCTGCTGCGCGACCAGGCCGAGGCGTTCGGGTTCAACGCGACGGGCCTGACGATCCCGCTGGGCACGACGCCCAGCGTCTTCCCCGTCGGCATGGACCGGGCGCGGACCGCCCTGTCCGCGATCGGCCGCCACGACGACCGGGTGACGCCGCTGATGCTGGCCATGTTGTCGGCGGCCGTGGCCAACAACGGGGTGCTGATGCGGCCGTACCTGGTGGAGGAGGAGCGGCTGGCGGACGGCTCGGTGATCGGCCGGGCCGACCCGGCGCCCTACCGTACGGCCCTGTCGCCCGTGCTCGCGAGGTACCTGGCGGCGATGATGACGACGGTCACACATGCGGGCGGTCCGGCGTCCATCCCCGGCGTGGAGGTGGCCGCCAAGTCCGACACCTCGGAGAAGGGCATCGTCACCGGCGACCACGCGCTGATGACGGCGTTCGCGCCGGCGGACGCGCCGGAGGTGGCGGTGGGCGTGGTGCTGGAGAACCCCGGCCACCGGGCGGGCGCGGTGGCGGACGTGGCCCGCGCGGTGATCGAGGCCGCTCTGGCGTGAGTCCTGCCCCGCTGGCTCAGCGGTAGGCGGCGGCCTGGAGGGTGTAGAGGTCGGCGTAGAGGCCGTTGAGGGTCATGAGGGTGTCGTGGTCGCCGTGTTCGGTGACCACGCCGCGGTCGAGGACGTAGATGCGGTCGGCGTAGCGGACGCTGGCCAGGCGGTGGGTGATGAGCAGGACGGTGCGGCCGTCGGCGTGGGTGCGGATGCGTTCGAACAGGGCGTGTTCGGCGCGGGCGTCGAGGGCGGCGGTGGGTTCGTCGCAGATGAGCAGGGCGGCGTCGCGGTGGAAGCCGCGGGCGACGGCGATGCGCTGCCATTGGCCGCCGGACAGTTCGCAGCCGTCTTTGAAGCGCCGGTCGAGCAGCGTGCGGTAGCCGTGGGGCAGGCGGGCGATGACCTCGTCGGCACCGGCGACGGCGGCGGCTTCGTGCAGGGCGGGTTCGCCTTTGCCGGTGCCCATGGTGATGTTGTAGCGGGCGGTCAGGGGCCAGCGGGTGTGGTCCTGGGCGATGACGGCGGTGCGGGTGCGGAGCAGGTCGGGGTCGACCTGGCGCAGGTCGGTGTCGTCCCACAGGACGGCGCCGGTGTCGGGTTCGTACAGGCCGGAGAGGATCTTGGCGAGGGTGGTCTTGCCGGAGCCGTTCTCGCCGACGAAGGCGACGATCTCGCCTTGTTTGATCTCCACGGACACCTCGCGCAGGGCCGGCTCCTCCGCGCCGGGGTAGGTGAAGGTCACCCTGTCGGCCACGATGCGCTCGAACGACGGCGGCATCGGGGCGTCGCGTTCGCCGGACACCCGGCCTTCCGCCTGCGCGCAGAACTCGAGGAAGTCGGTGAAGTAGAGGCCCTCCTCGTAGAGCTGGTTGGTGGCGTACATCAGGTTGCTCAGCGACGTCTGGCCGGATCGGATGGCGAGCACCGCGGTGCCGGCGACCGCCAGCGGGATCGCCGCCACGGCCAGCAGCACGCCGAGGGCGACGTAGACCAGCGCGGCGCCAAGACCGCCGAGAGCCTCGCCGGCCAGTCTCGTGAGCGTCTGGCGCCTGGCCAGCCCGAGCATGACGTCCTGCTCGGCCGTGGCCACGGCGTCGTACATGCGCAGCAGGAAACCGCGCATCGTGAACGAGCGCACCTCGGCGGCGGGCTCCCGCTCGGCCAGCAGCTCGGCGATGATCCACTTGCGCCGGGCCGCGGGGACGAGGGAGTGCAGGGTGGTGTATCGCATTCTGGCGCTGCGCACCGCGGCCCAGGCGTCGGGCACCACGGCGAGCAGCAGGAGCGGCAGCAGCACCGGGTGCAGCACGCCCAGCACCCCCGCCACGGCGGCGATGCCGACGGTGGCCGTGACCACGTTGATGGCCGAGGACACGACCGCGTCGGTCATGGTCACGCCGCGCACCCTGGCCCGCTGCAGGGCGTCGTGGAACTCGGGGTCGTCGAAGGCCACCAGGTCGACCCGGCTGGTCAGGCCGTAGAGCCGCGCCTCGGTGAGGCGCCTGACCTGGGGGTTCAGCCGCGACTGGGCCCAGCCGGCGCCCGCCTGCGTCGTCGTGCGCAACACGGCGGCCGCGCCGACGAGGACGAGGGCGGGAAGCGCGGCCACCACCCGGTCGGGGGTGGGACCCTCGCTGAAGAGCGCCGTCAGCACGCCCGTCGTCGCCAGCAGGCCGAACGCGGTGAAGACCCCGCCCAGCAGGTTGAGCGTCACCGTCGCCACGGTGTCGCGGGGACTGGCCCGCCACGCCATGCGCAGTGCCTCGACCACGAGGGCGGGAAGACGCCTGGCGATGGTCAGGAAGCCGACCTCCGCCATCTTGTCGGTGTGCGCGTGCCAGTCGGAGAAGGAAATCTCCCCCAGTTCCAGCGGCTCATCGGCCATAAGAGAAAGTGTGCCCGCGCTCACCCATACTTCTCATGAAGTTGGCTGTGGGCGCACGACGTAGTTGGTGACACACTCACAGTGATGCTGCGATTCGCTGACTTCGCCAACCTGCCGGCCGAGCCGAACACGTTCGTGGGCCGGGAGTCCGATGTGGACGAGCTCGTCCAGCTGATGCGCGTCTCGCGGGTGGTGACCCTGTGCGGGGCGGGCGGCATCGGCAAGACCCGGCTGGCCCTGCGGCTCGCGTCGCGGGTCGCCACCGGCCATGCGGGCGGCGTGTGGCCGGTCGAGCTGGCCGACCTGGACGAGGGCGAGGTCAGGGCGCACGTGGCGGCGTCGCTCGGCGTCGCGGGCGACCCCGGCGCGCTGATCGGCGGCAGGCGGGTGCTGCTGGTGCTCGACAACTGCGAGACCGTGATCGCCGAGTGCGCGGAGCTCTGCCGCGACCTGCTCGGCTCCTGCCCCGGGCTCACCATCCTGGCCACCAGCAGGGAGCCGCTGCGCGTGCCCGGGGAGACGGTCTGGCGGGTGCCCCCACTGTCGATCGACGGCGAGGGCAGCGAGGCCGTGCGGCTGTTCGCCGCCAGAGCGGCCGCCGCGCGGCCCGGCTTCGAGCTGACCGCCGACACGCTGCCGCTCGTCGTGACGTTGTGCCGGGCGCTCGACGGGCTGCCGCTGGCGATCGAGCTGGCGGCCGCCATGGTCAGGGTGTTGTCCGTACGCCAGCTGGTGGAGCGGCTCGACGACCGGTTCCGGCTGCTGGCGGGCGGCGCCCGGACGGCCCCGCCCCGCCACAGGACGCTCAGGGCGGCGGTCGACTGGAGCTACCGGCTGCTCAGCCCCCAGGAGCGGGTGCTGCTGCGCCGTACGACGGTCTTCCGCGCCGGATGGACGCTCGACCTGGCCGAGCGGGTGTGCTCCGGCCCCGAACTGCCCGAGGAGGAGGTGCTGCCCCGACTGTGCGACCTGGTCGACAAGTCGCTGGTGGCGCTCGACGGGGAGATCGCCGGGCAGGCGCGCTACCGGCTGCTGGAGACGGTCCGCGACTACGCGCTCGAACAACTCGCCGCGTCGGGGGAGGAGGGCGAGCTGCGGCACCGTCACCTGATGGCGCTGGCCGGGATGGCGGCCGGGTTCAGGCGGGCGGTGTCACCGGAGGGGCGCATGTCGTGGCCGGTGGTGGAGCGCTACATCAACCTGTTCGACGGGCTCAGGGCCGAGGTCACCGCTGCCTGCGACTGGTCGGTCTCCGCCGGGGAACCGGAGACCGCGCTCACCCTGCTGACCGACGTACGTTTCCTGCTGACCGGCTGCGGGCGCAAGCTGGAGGTGGCCGACCGGCTCGACCGGCTGCTGGCCCTCGACGCCGCGCGGGTGCCGCCGGCGCTGCGCGGGCAGGCCACCATCCTGCGCGGCGAGCTGGCCCTGGCGGCGGGTGACAGGGAAAACGCCCTGCGGTGGGTCCGTGCCGGGGTGGCCGCGTGCGCGACCGTCCACGACACCTACGGCACGGCCGCCGGCCTGGTCGTGATGGGCTGGCTGACGGGCGAGCAGGACCTGCTCTCCCGCGCGCTGGAGGCGGCCGTGCAGTCCGGTGACCGCATCCTGCAGTCGCTGGCCCACAGCGCCAGGGCGGCCACGGCCCTGCGGCACGGCCGACTGCGGGAGGCGCGGCGCGCGTACGGCGAGGTGCTGGCGATCAACGAGGAGCTCGACAACCACGTCGGGCGCTCCTCGGGCCACATCGGCCTGGCGCAGGTGGCCAGGGACGCGGGTGATCTCGAGACGGCCAAACGCCACTACGAGTCGGCGCTGGGCCTGGTCGGGCACATCGACGCCAGGCAGCAGAAGGTGAGCTGCCTGGCCGGGCTCGGCGGGGTGGCGCTCGACCAGGGAGACCTGGCGACCGCCAGGGCCATGCTCACCGAGGCGTTGGTGCTCAGCCGCGACGCCGGCCTTGGCTGCGGCGTCGGCAGACGGCTCGAGGCGTGGGCCGGCCTGGCCACGGCCGAGGGCGACCACCGGCTCGGGGTGCTGCTGGTCGCGGCCTCCGTGGCGCTGCGGCGCCGCCAGCCCGACGCGCGCACCGAGAACGTCCTGCGGCCCGCGCGGGCGCTGCTCGGCGACGAGATGGTGGCCGTGCTCTGGGCCGAGGGCACGAAGATGACGGCCGACCAGGCGGTGTCCTGCGCGCTCGACGGCACGCGGCCCGACCCGCCCGCGGCGGCGTTCGTCCCGGTCGTCCAGGAGAGCAGGCTCACGGCCAGGGAACGCGAGATCGCCGAGCTGGTCGCGCGAGGGCTGAGCAACCGGGCGATCGCCGACGAGCTGGTCATCAGCCCGGCGACCGCCGCGCGTCACGTGGCCAACATTCTGTCGAAGCTCGGCTTCTCCACACGTACACAGATCGCCGCATGGATGATTGCCAGCCGTTGAGCTTCTACATATGTGGCACGCCGGCCGTCTCCATCGTCTACATCGTCGAATGGCCATGTCAGAGCATGCGCGAGGATGGCCGTCCGGCTTACGGTTCCAACGCGGGGCACGCCCCGCGTGCGGTCGTCACGCGACCGTGTCGGCCGGGCATCCTCGGAGGGGTGGCGGTCCGGTCGTGGGCGCGTGACTGCGGGCTCGAGCCGCGCAGGGCTCGGGCCCGCCCGAATAATGCACATCGGCCTACATACATCGGCGGATGCCGGGCAGGGCCGGCCGCCGTACGTTGTCGTGCATGAAGCGCTCGCCCTCGACCACCGGCACCGTGATCCACGAGGTCTTCCGGCTGGCCTACGGGCGCGGCGACCGGCCGGCGCTCGTCGACCTCAGGGGCGGACGCGTCTACGGTTACCGCGAGCTGGTGACCGAGGTGACCAGGGCGGCCTCCGGCCTGGTGTGCAGGGGCGCGCGGCGTGACCAGGTGGTGGGCGTGCACGTCTCGACGGCGGGCGCGCAGACGCTGGCGGTGCACACGGTGCTGGCCGCGGGTGGGGTGGCGGCGCCCGTCGATCCGGGGCTCGGCGCGTACGATCTGGCCGCGTGGTTGCGGGAGTGCGACGCGCGCACTTTGGTCACCACGCCCGACCTGGCGCCGACCGCGGTGCGCGCGGCCGAGCGGTCCAGGGTGCGGCAGATCGTCTCGCTGGGCGCGGCGCTCGACACGATCGACTTCAGCGACCTCGTCGCGCTCGCGCCCACCGAGCTGCCGGTGCTCGACGCCCGGCGTCAGACCGCGCTCCTGCCCGCCGGCGGGCGGCGGCTGTCGCACGCGGACCTGCTGGCCCGGATGGCCGAGCTCGACCGGCCCGTACGCCTGACCGAGTCGGACGTGGTGCTGGCCACCTGGAGCCCCGGCGGAGGCTGGGACCTGCCCGCCCTGATCGCGCTGGGCGTGTCGAAGGGGGCGACGGTGGTCGCCGCGCAGGGGGCCGACCTGGCGCGGGACCATGGCTTCAGCGTCACGGTGGTGTCAAACCCCGGCGGCGTGCTGAGGCGTGCCTGAGCTTATATGCGGACCTGTTACCCGCTCTCCCTTGACGGCGCGGCGGGGAAAGTGGGTTGATAGCCGTTGTTGACAACGTTGTCAAGGATCACCTGCTTCGGGGGGCTTCGAAGGGATGGTGCGCGATGCGACGGTGGTTGGTGGCCGCCTCGATCACGATGGTGAGCGTTCTGGGCCTGACGGCCTGCGGCGGTGGCGGCGGCGAGCAGACGGCACAGTCGCCCTCCGCCGACAGCGGTGGAAAACAGCAGGTTGAGGTTTTCTCCTGGTGGACGGGCCCCGGTGAGGCCGACGGCCTTGCCGCGATGCGGAAGATCTTCGAGGAGAAAAACCCGACATATACCTTCTTCGACGCGGCGGTGGCGGGTGGCTCCGGCGACAAGGCCAAGGCCCTGCTGCAGTCGAAGCTCCAGGCGGGCACCCCTCCGGACACGTTCCAGGGCCACGCGGGCGCCGAACTGCAGGGCTACATCAAGGCCGGCAACCTGGAGGACCTGACCGCGCTGTACGACGAGCTGAAGCTCAAGGAGGCCTTCCCCGAGCAGCTCGTCGAGCAGATCAGCGTGGAGGGCAAGATCTACTCGGTGCCGGTGAACATCCACCGGTCCAACGTCCTGTGGTTCAACCCGGGCGTGCTCAAGGAGGCCGGGGTGGCGGGGGCGCCCAAGACGATCGACGAGTTCGTCGCGGCCCTCGAGAAGGTCAAGGCCAAGGGCAAGATCCCGCTGTCGATCGGCGCGGAGTGGACCGCCACCCACGTGCTGGAGAACGTGCTGCTCGGCTCGATGGGCGCCGACGCCTACAACGCCCTGTTCAAGCCGGGCGCCGACTGGAACAGCCCGCAGGTGACCACGGCGCTGCAGAACTTCGCCAAGATCATGGAGTACGCGGGCGACCCGCAGGACGACTGGCAGCCCGCGGCCAAGCAGGTCGCCGACGGCGAGGCCGCCTTCAACATCATGGGCGACTGGGCCTACGGCTACTTCCACAACCCCCCGGAGGGCGGCCTGGGCAAGAAGTCGAAGACGGACTTCGACTGGGCGCCCGTTCCCGGCACCGAGGGCACCTACATGTGGCTGTCCGACAGCTTCACCCTGCCCAAGGGCGCGAAGAACCGTGAAGGGGCGGAGGCCTGGCTGAAGGTCGCGGCCAGCAAGGAGGGCCAGGACGCCTTCAACCCGTTGAAGGGCTCCATCCCCGCACGCAAGGACGCCGACGAGTCGCTCTACACCGACTACCTGGCCGACGCGCTGAAGGACTGGTCGAGCAACAAGCTCGCCGGCTCGATCCAGCACGGTGTGGCGGTGAACCAGCCGTGGCTGGCCGCGATCAACGAGCAGGTCGGCCTGTTCCTCGGCACCAAGGACGTCAAGGCCCTGCAGCAGGGGCTGGCCGACGCGGCCACGGCCAACGCCCAGTAGATCGGTTGACGACAGGCCGGTGACGACCCGGTAGACGACCACGCGACGGGCCCGGCAGGCCGCACTCGGCGGCCTGCCGCGTCCGTGGGAGGGATTGCTTGTGAGGCGGGCGCGCACGTGGCTGCCCGGACTCCTCCTCGTGACGCCGTCGATCATTCTGATCGCCGTCTTCGTGTACGGCATGCTCGGCTGGAACTTCCAGCTGGCCATGACGGACAAGCACGACGAGGTGTCCGAGGGCGAGTTCGTGGGGCTGCAGAACTTCATCGACATCTGGGACCAGCCCCGATGGCACCTGTCGGTCCAGCACGCGATCGTGTTCACGGTCGTGTTCGTGCTGGGGGCGCTGGTCCTCGGGTGGCTGCTGGCGTTCCTCATGGAGAAGGGCATCAGGGGCGAGGGGACGTTCCGGGCGATCTACCTGTTTCCGATGGCCATCTCCTTCGTCGCGACCGGCATCGTGTGGCGGTGGCTGATGAACTCGGGGACGGACGAGCGGGCGGTGGGGCTCAACCGGCTGTTCGACACGATCGGGTTGCCGCAGTGGCAGTGGTTCAGGGATCCGGACTGGGGCATGGCGGCGATGGCGCTGCCGGCCGTCTGGCAGATGTCCGGATATGTCATGGCGTTGTTCCTGGCCGGCTTCCGCGGCGTGCCCGAGGAACTGCGCGAGGCGGCCCGCGTGGACGGCTGCAACGAGTGGGGCGTCTACCGGCACGTCGTGCTGCCCCTGCTCAGGCCGGTGACCCTGTCCGCGCTCATCATCCTCGGACACATCTCGCTCAAGGTCTTCGACCTGATCGTCGCGGTGTCGGGCAAGCAGATCATCACCGACGTGCCCGCGGTGTTCATGTGGGTGGCGGTCTTCGACTCCCACGATCCCGCCAAGGGGGCCACGATCGCCTCGTACATCGTCCTCAGCGTGGCGATCTTCGTGATCCCGTACCTGATCTGGTCCGTGCGTAAGGAGAGGCGCCAATGACAGCGGTGAGTGCCGGGCGGAGGAGCACGGTGTTCGCCTGGACGCGGTTCGGCGTGCTCATCGCCTTCGTGGTGGTCTTCCTCATCCCGATCTACGTCTTGCTGGTCACCAGCTTCAAGCCGCTCACCGAGGCCGATCCAAGCCAGGCCTGGAACCTGCCGCAGACGTGGACGACCGAGGCGTGGCAGGTGGCCTGGGAGAAGCTCGCCCCCGGGTTGTGGAACAGCGTGCTGCTGGCGGTGCCGGGCTCGCTGCTGTCGTGCGCGCTGGGCTCCATGAACGGCTACGTGCTGTCCAAGTGGCGCTTCCCCGGCGCGGACCTGCTGTTCACCCTGTTCCTGTTCGGCATGTTCATCCCGTACCAGGGTGTGATGATCCCGCTGGTGCAGCTGCTCGTCGGGCTGAACGACCTGACCGGGCTGCAGGGCGTCTTCTACGGCGGCATCCCCGGGCTGGTGCTGGCTCACGTCGTATACGGCATCCCGATCGCCACACTGATCTTCCGCAACTACTACGTCACGATCCCCGACGAGCTCATCGAGGCGTCGCGGGTGGACGGCGCGGGCATGTTGCGGACGTACTGGTCGGTGGTGCTGCCGGTGTCGGCGCCGGCGATCGCCGTGGTGATCATCTGGCAGTTCACGTCGCTCTGGAACGACTTCCTGTTCGCCGTGTTCCTGACCGGGCCGACGAGCTGGCCGGCGACCGTGATGCTGAACAACATCGCGGGCGCCCAGGCGACCCCGTACAGCCAGCAGATGGCCGCGGCCATCCTCTCGTCGATCCCGACGATGCTGATCTACATCCTGCTCGGCCGGTTCTTCATGCGCGGGCTCATGGCGGGAGCGCTCAAGGGATAGCCGTCAAGGAGTGGCGCGGTGGGCCAGTGGCTCGCCGCGCACGTAGCGGGCCACGTCCGCGGCCACGATCGAGGCCGCGTTCCTCGCCGTCTCCTTGCTGGCGCCGGCCAGGTGCGGGGTCATCACCAGGTTCGGCGCCGTGAGCAGGCGCGAGCCCGGCGGGATCGGCTCCTCGGGGAAGACGTCCACGGCGGCCCCGAACAGGTGCCCCGACTCCAGCGCGTCGCACAGCGCGTCGTAGTCGAGCAGCGCGCCGCGCGCGCAGTTCACCAGGACCGAGCCCTCCGGCATGGCGGCGATCTCGGCCGCGCCCACCATGCCGGTGGTCTCGGGGGTGGCGCGGGCGTGCAGCGAGACGAAACGGGAGCGTTCTAGCAGCTCGGGAAGCTTCACCTTGCCCGGCACGTCCACGTAGGGGTCGTGGACCAGGACCTCCGCGCCGAAGCCCGCGAGCATGCGGGCCACGCGGCTGCCGACGGCGCCGTACCCGATCAGGCCGGCCGTGCTGCCCTCCAGCTCCGGGCCCACGCTGTCGTAGGTGTAGTAGTCGCCCCGCCACACGCCACCGGCCAGGTCGGCGTGCGTCTGCGGGACCCTGCGGGTGGCGGCGAGCAGCATGGCGAGCGTGTGCTCGGCGGTCGCCACCGCGTTGCGGCCCGGCGCGTACGTCACGGCCACCCCCGCCCGCGCGGCCGCCTCCAGATTGGCGTTCACCGGGCCACCCCTGCTCACGCAGAACAGCCGCAGGTCGGGCGAGGCGTCCAGCACGCGCTTGGTCAGCGGGGCCATCTGGGTCACGCAGACCTCGACCCCGCGCAGCGCCTCGATCAGCGCGTCCTCCACGTCGGAGGCCTCGTCGACCTCGCTCACCCGGCCGAACGGCTCCACCGGCCACGGCAGCGTCAGCTCGCGGACGTCCACCTCGCCGGGGACCTCGCGTCTGAGCGCGTCGATGAGCAGGCGGTTCTGGACGAAGTGGTCGCCCGCGGCAAGGACTCGGATGGTCAACGAACGGCTCCAATCGGGGAGTTGTACTGCAGCAGCGCCGGCCGTCCCGCGTTCAGCCGCAGCTCGGTCAGCGCGCAGTTGTCCAGACGGGGGAACAGCCGCCGGTACTCGCCGAGCGGCACCCCGATGAGGTGGCACAGGGCGAGCCTGAGCGCGGTGGTGTGCGCGACCACCAGCACGCGCCCGCCCTGGTGGGCGGCGGCGATGTCGTGCAGCGCGGCGACGAACCGTTCCGCGGCCTCGCGCGGGTCCTCGCCGCCCGGCAGCCGATGCTCGGCGGGGTCGGCCTCGAACGCGGCGCGGGCCTGCGGGAAGCGGGCCGCCATCTCCGCCGACGTCAGCCCCTCGCCCTCGCCGAAGTCCAGCTCGCGCAGCCTGGCGTCCACGCGCAGCGCCACCTTCGCCTCGGCGGCGCTGGCCTCGGCGGTGATGCGGGACCGGCTCAACGTGGAGGCCCACACCCCTTCCAGGCCCGCGTTCGCGGCCCATTTGGCGAGCCGGGCGGCCTGCTCGTGGCCGCGGGGGGTCAGCTCGACGTCGGTGAGCCCCGCGTAGCGGTTCTCGGCGTGCCAGACGGTCTCGCCATGGCGTACGAGGACGAGGTCGGTCATCGGGCGGTCCTTTCGCGGGCGTGTCGTGCGGCGGCCGCGCCGAGCCAGCCGCGGCGTTCCAGCTCGCCGACGAAACGCAGGTACGGCTCGCGCAAATCGGCTCCTGACGGCTCCACCACGGCCCGCGTGCTGATCATCCCGGCGAGCTCCCCACCAGCGCTGCAGGCCGCGAGCACGGCCATGCCGAACGCGGGCTCGGCGTTCTCCCGCAACGTCACAGGGCGGCCGAGGACGTCGGCCCTGAGCCGCGTCCAGTACGCGCTCCTGGTGGCGCCGCCGGTCAGGATGATCTCGCCGTCGACGGGGGCGCCGAGCAGGTCGAGGTAGTCGAAGGAGAGCCGTTCGACGAAGGCCGCGCCGAGCAGGATCGCCGCGTAGCGCTCCACGTCGTCGGCCGGGTCGCCGAGCGTGAAGGACTCGGCGTCGGGCGCGGCGAACGGGAAACGTTCCCCCCGCGAGACCAGCGGGTAGGTGACCGCGCCCGGCGACCGCGTACCGAATCCGGCGGCGGCCTGGGCGCTGAGCGCGTCGAGGTCGCGGCCGGGAAGGTCGCGGGTCAGCACGCCCGCTCCCGTGCTCGACGCGCCGCCCGGCAACCACGAGCCGTCCGGCGCGCGGTGCGAGTAGACGACGCCGAGCGGGTCGTGGATCAGCTCCCGCGTCACGCCCTTCAGCACCAGCGTGGTGCCCAGCACGGAGTTCCAGCTGCCGGCTCGCTGCGCCCCCGCGCCGAGCTGGGCCGCGCAGCCGTCGGTGGTGCCCGCGACCACCGGCGTGCCGGCCGGGATGCCGGTCTGCTCGGCGGCCTGCGGGCACACCACGCCCAGCCGGGTGCCCGGCCGTACGACCTCGGGCAGGAGGCCCGCCGGCACCCCCAGCGCGTCGAGCACCTCTGCCGGCCAGCGTTCCTCGATCAGGTCGACGCCGGTCTTCAGCGCGTTGCTCAGGTCGGTGGCCACGTCGTGGCCGGTGAGCCGCCGGTTGACGAAGTCGCTCTGGTGCGCGGGCCTGGCGCCCGGCGGCGCGTCGCGCAGCAGCCACAGCAGCTTCGGCAGCGCCCAGTTGGGCTGCATGCGCCGGTAGCCGAGCCGCTCCCACACGTGCCCGCCCACCTCGTTGACCCGGCCGACCTCGTCGGCGGCCCGCCGGTCGTCGTACATCAGCGCGGGCGTCAGCGCCCCGCCCCGAGCGTCGGTGAGCAGGATCGTTCCCGACGTGGCGTCCACCGCCACGCCCGCCACCCGCTCCGGAGGCACGTCGCGCAGCGCCTCCCGGGTGGCGCCCGCCAGCGCCTGCCACCACTGCTCGGGGTCCTGCTCGTGGCGGGGGCCGTCGCGGTGGCTGTCCAGCGGGCGCGCGGCGACGCCGAGCACGTCGCCGCCGCCGGTGACGGCCATCGCCCGGACGCTCTGCGTTCCGAGGTCGACGCCGATCCACACGCTCATGCACGGCCCCTCATGTCGGCGAGCAGCGGCCAGGTGCCTGCGTCGGCGCCCCGCAGGGTCAGGAAGTCGTCGAAGAGCCGGGCGTAGCGGGCCTCGCGCCCGGGGTCGGGCTCGACGGCGTCGCGCAGGCGTACGTGCTCGGCGGCGGCGGCGACGGACGGCGCGGCGCCCGTGGCGGCCAGCCCCACCAGGTACGCCCCCCGCGCGCCCACCTCGGCGTCGGCCGGGCGGCGCACGGGCAGCCCGGTGACGTCGGCGATCATCGCGAGCCAGGTGGCGCTGGCCGAGCCGCCTCCGCTCGCGCGCAGCTCCGTCGGCGCGGCGCCGGTGGCGGCCAGGCAGTCCCGGATGACCATCGTGAGCCCTTCGAGCACGGCCCTGGCGACGTGCTCCCGCCCGTGCTCGAACGACATGCCGTGCAGCGCGCCCCTGGCCAGCGGGTCGGAGAAGGGCGCCCGCTCGCCGGCGGGCGACAGGTAGGGCAGGAACGCCAGGCCGCCCGCGCCCGGCGGGCTCTGCAGGGCCAGCTCGCCCAACTCGGCCGGGCCGTCCAGGCCCAGCAGGCGGCACGTCCACTGCACGACCTCCGTGCCGGCGAACGTGGGGAAGGCCCGCAGGTAGCCGCCGGGCAGCGCGATCGTGATGCCGGTCGGGTCGCCGTCGAGATCGGGGGAGCCGACGATGACCTCGGTGCACAGAGTGGTGCCGAGGATGCCGCACGCCTGACCGGGCGAGACCGCGCCCGCGCCCAGGGCCGTCGAGGCGATGTCGTAGGGGGCCATCACGACCGGCGTCCCCGCGGGCAGGCCGAGCGTCGCGGCGGCGTCCGCCGACAGGTCGGCGACGGGACAGGAACGGACCTCGGGCAGCAGCCGTCCGGCCCACTCCAGGTCGAACATGGCGAGCAGCTCCGCCGAGTACGCCCGCGCCCGCAGGTCCATGAACGGCGCGGAGGCGTCGGACTCGTCGGCCACCAGCCGCCCCGTCATCCGGGAGAAGATCCAGCCGCCGCACGTCAGGTTGGCGTGCGACCGGTCGAGCCGGTCGGGGTCGTTCGCGCGCAGCCAGGTCAGGATGGCGTGCGGCAGTCCGGACGCGGCTGAGGAGCCGTTCAGCCGGAAGGCCGCCGCCGCGAGCCCGGAACGGGTCCAGGCGTCGACCGTGGCGGCGGCCCTGGCGTCGTTCCAGAGGATGGCCGGCCCGGTCGGCTCGCCGCCCGCGTCGACCAGCCAGCAGCCGTCGCCCTGCGCCGTCACCGCCACGAAGTCGACCGTGCCCGCGTCCTCCATCCGGGTCGCGACCTCGCGGACCGTGGCGGCGACCGCCGCCCAGACAGCGTCCATGTCCTGCTCGGCGTGGCCGGGCGCCGGCCGGGAGACCGTGGTCTCCCGGCGGGCGACGTACGACTCCGCCCCCGAGGAGTCGTAGCCGACCGCCTTGATGACCGTGGTTCCCGCGTCCACGCAGATGATCGCCATCAGGCCCTGCCGTGTGAGGTCCTCGACCGGCGCGAGACCGAGTCGACGACCACCGCGAGCAGCAGCACGACTCCGGTGACCACGAACCGGATCGAGGAGTCCAGGTTGAGCAGCGTGAGCCCGCTGGAGATGGACTGGATGACGATGACGCCGAGCAGCGCTCCGAACGCCGTGCCGCGCCCGCCGAACAGGCTCGTCCCGCCGATCACGGCCGCCGCGATGGCGTTGAGGTTGACGTCGCCGCCGCCGCTGCTCTGGTTGGCCGCCGCGAGCCTGGCCGCGGCCAGGATGCCGCCGACCGCGGCGAACGCCGAACAGAGCACGAACACGGAGGTGTAGACGGCCCGGACGTTGATGCCCGCCCGGCGCGCGGCCTCGACGTTGCCACCGACCGCGTAGACGGCTCTGCCCCACTTCGTCCGCGACAACAGGTAGTGCATGATCAGCACCAGCCCCACGAAGAAGACGAACATCCAGCCGACGCCGCGGGTCTGGCCGAGATACCAGACCACGAACGCCAGCACCGCGAGCAGCGCCGCGCTCCTGACGGCCAGCGCGGTGACGCTCCTCGCCGACAGCCCGGCCCTGCGCCGCTGACGGGCGTGCAGGAATCCGCCGGCGAACAACCACACGGCCGCGACCACCGCGAACGTGTACGACAACCAGGCCGGTACGAAGTCGAGCTGGGCGAAGTTCACCAGCCCCGAGTCGAACGGCAGGTTGATCGACCCCTTGGCGCCCAGCACGTACAGCTGCAGGCCGAGGAAGCCGAGCAGCCCGGCCAGAGTGATCACGAAGCTCGGCACGCCGAACCGGTTGAACAACTGCCCGTACAGCCAGCCGATCACCGCGCCCATGAGCACCGAGGCCGCGATCGCCAGCCAGACCGGCAGCCCCTCGCTCACGAACAACACCGCGAGCACCGCCCCGGAGAGCCCGCTGACCGACCCGACGGACAGGTCGATCTGCCCCACCAGCAGCACGCACACGACGCCGAGCGCGATGATGCCGACGGCGGCGGACTCCAGCGTCAGGTTCACCAGGTTCGCGCTGGACAGGAAGATCGGGTTGAGGACCTGCAGCACCGTCCAGATGACCACGAGCCCGACCACGACCGGGATGACGCCCAGGTCGCCGCCGCGCGCCCGCTCGATCACGTCGGTGACCGCGCCGCTCAGCCCGGCACGATGCTGCAGGCGCTCGTCCTGCCGGTCCGTGGTGACGGTCATGACGGCACTCCCTTGTCCGCTCTCCTGGAGACCGCGTTGTCGGTGGCGCCGGTGATGGCGGCGATGATGTCCTCGGTGGAGACCTCGGCCACGTCGAAGACTCCGTTGTTGCGGCCGAGCCGCAGCACCACCACGGTGTCGGCGACGGCCTTCACGTCCGCCATGTTGTGGCTGATCATGATGACGCCCAGGCCGTTCTCGCGCAGCCGCTCGACCAGGTTGAGCACCTCGGCCGTCTGCGCCACGCCCAGCGCGGCCGTGGGCTCGTCGAGGATGATCACCTTGGGATCGCCGAGCAGGGACCTGGCGATGGCCACCGTCTGCCGCTGGCCGCCCGACAGGGCCGCGACCGGCACCCGTACGCTGGGGATCTTCGCGGAGAGCTGGCGCAGCAGCTCCCACGAGCGGGTCTCCATGGCCACGTCGTCCAGCCGCAACGGGCGGATCTCCTGGCCGAGGAACAGATTCTGGATGACGTTGAGGTTCTCGCAGAGCGCCAGGTCCTGGAAGACGGTGGCGATGCCGAGCTTGTGCGCGGCGGCAGGCGTGGGGATCGCGACGTCGCGGCCCTCGAAGGTGATCCGGCCCGAGTCGGGCGCGTGCACGCCCGCAAGGATCTTGACCAGGGTCGACTTGCCCGCGCCGTTGTCCCCCACGATGGCGACGACCTCGCCCGCGGCGACGTCGAGCCGGATGTCGGTGAGCGCGGCGACGGCGCCGAAGGTCTTGCTGATCCCGCGCAGCGACAGGACGGTCATCGGTGCTCCTACTTGATGCCGAGTTCGTCGCAGCCCTTGGCGTACGCGCCCGTGCATATGTCGGCGGCTTTCATGATGCCGCTGTCGAAGAGCACCTCCTTGATGTTGTCCCTGGTGACCACCGTGGGGACGAACAACTCGGACGGCGTGTCGTACAGCGTGGTCTTGCCCGCGGGCTTCTGGCCCTGCATGAAGCCCCACGCCACGTTCGCCGCGGCCTCGGCGACGATCTTGATGGGCTTGGAGATCGTGTTGTACTGGTCGCCCGCGATGACGCGCTGGGCGGCGGCGGGCTCGGCGTCGTTGCCGGTGACCGGCGGCACGTCCACGCCGGCCGCCTTGAACGCGGCGATGGCGCCGCCGCCGGTGCCGTCGTTGGCCGCGACCACGCCGGCGATCCGGCCTTTGAACTGCGTGATCTGGCCGCTCACCCAGGTCTGTGCCTTCTCAGGCTGCCAGTCGGGGGTGTCGAACTCGGCCAGCAGCTTGAAGCCGCTCGGGTCGACGGCGCTGTGGATGCCCTTCTTGATCAGGCCCGCCGCGGCGTCCGTGGGGGAGCCGTTGACCTGGAGGATGCCGCCCTCGGCCTTCTCCTCCTTGAGATGGTCGACGAGGGACTGGGCGATCATCGAGCCGATCTTCTCGTTGTCGAACGAGATATAGTAGTCGGCCGGCGTGGCCGGGATCGGCCGGTCGTAGGCGATGATCGGCACCTGCTGCGACTGGGCCGACTTGACGATGGTGGCCGCAGCGGCGGAGTCGACCGGGTCGATGACGATCGCCTTGACGCCCTGGGCGAGCGCGGAGTTGGCCTGTTGCTGCTGCTTGGCGGCGTCGGAGTCGGCGTTCTGGTAGATGACCTGGCAGCTCGGGCACAGCTGCTTCATCGTGGCCTCGAACAGCGGCTTGTCCTGCAGTTCGTAGCGGGTCGAGGCGAGGTCGGGCATGAGGAAGGCGACCTTGGCGTTCTGGACGTCGCCGCCTGCGCCGGTTTCCCCGCCGGACGAGCCGGAGTCTGAGCCGCACGCGGCCAGCACCGAGCTTGCGAGCACTGCCGCAACGGCGAACGCGGTGGTCCGCATCTGAGCTCTGTTCACGGGTTCGTTCCTCACTCGCTACGTCCTCGCGGACGGATCCAAAAGCTCGCTGCCCCCGAGACATGGAGATAGCCCCTCACACGGGGCACATCCTGTGGTGCGGCTCACGTTAGCGCGCGTTCAGAAACTTTGTCCAGCAAAGATGTTCAGAGCTGGCGCGCAGCGGCCACGATCCCCTCCGCCGTCGGGGCGTCCGTGACGAGCCGGTTGAAGTAGCCGCCCCTGGCGCCCGCGATGATCGAGAGCACCTTCTCCGCGCCGACGGCGACGGCGATCGTCGCCGGGATGCGGCGCAGCTCCTCCAGTCGCGTGGCGACCAGGCGCTCGCTGCCCGGATAACTCAGCGGGGCGCCCTCGCGGTCGTAGACGCGCATGCACACGTCGCCCACCGCCTGGCGCAGGGCCTCGGCGTCGCGAGGCATGAGGGCGGGCGTCATCTGCCGCATCAGCGGCGCCGAGCCGACGCCCACGAGGGCGCACCTGGCGTGCGCCCACAGGTCCATGACCCGGCGTACGGACGGCTCGTGCTGCAGCGAGTAGAACAGTTCGGGGCCGGGGAGGGCGGGCGCGTAGAGGTAGGCGGGCACGCCGCCGACCCGTTCGGCCAGGATGCGGGTGGTCTCGTTGGTCTGGAACCAGGGCTGCGGCTCCTCCTGGCCGCCCACGGCCGGCGCGATCGTGACGCCCGGATAGTGCCCGAGCCCTTCGCGGGCACACTCGTACACCGTGGTGCCCGACGAGACGAGCACGACGTCGCCCGACTCCAGCCCCACCCCCGCCAGCGCACGGGTCACGCCGGGGGCCAGCCACGGGCCCAGCGCGGGGCCACTGGCCTTGGGCACGATGAAGACCCGCTCCAGGTCGAGCGCCCGCGCCACCTCGGCGGCCAGCGGGCCGTCCTCCATCGAGGCCGGGCGGTGCACCTTGATCTCGACGATGCCCTGCCTGCGGGCCTCGGTGAGCAATCGGCTGACGGTCGCCCGGCTGACGCCCAGCCGTTTCGCGATGTCGCCCTGCGTGGCGTCCTCCATGTAGTACTGCTGCGCCGCCGCGTACATCAGCTCATGGGGGAATCGGGTCTGCGCCTCGGGTGCGACGTCGGCGGCATTCATGCGCGCGCTCCTGAATGAGGTCTGTGAACACTTTTGCAGAACTGATGCGCCACGACTATACGTCAGTGGCGGCATCGCTCCGGGAAACGCTGGTCCCGTTGCGGAGGTTCCGAGGTCCAGCGCGCCCGCGCCGTCATGAGCGACCTGTCGCGGTGGCCCGGACCGCCGAGCCGTCCATTCGTTGTGCAGGCTGCTCGCGCCCCGAGCCGAGCTCATTCACGATCAGCCGGCCCGTCCTCGCGATCCGGGAAGCGGCCGGGGCGGTCGATGAGCGCGGGCCCGCGGTCGCCGCAACCCGCCCGTGGTCAGGGGTGGGCGGCGATCTCGCCCGAGCCGCGGGGGATGAGGCGGACGGGAAGCTCGATGTGCTCCGATGGGCCCACGTCACCGCGTAGGCGGCGGAACAGCAGCTCGGCCGCCACCCGGCCCATCCACGACGGGTCCTGCGCCACCACCGTCACCCCGGGCTGCAGCAGGTCGGCCAGCTCGAAGTCGTCGAACCCGACCAGCGCCAGCCGCCGCCCCGCGAGGGCCCTCAGCACGGTCACGGTGTAGCGGCCGTTGCCGGCGAACACCGCCGTCGGCGGCTCGTCGAGGGCCAGCATGCCGGCCAGGTCGGCGCGCACCGCCTCCAGCGACGGGGGCCGCATCGACACCAGGCGCTCGTCGTAGAGGCCGCCGAGGGCGGCGCGGTAACCCTGGAGGCGCTGGGCCGCCGTGAAGATGGCCGGGTCGTCGCCGAGGAACGCGATCCGGCTGTGGCCGTGGCCGAGGAGGTGGCGTACCGCCTGACCGGCGCCGCTCACGTTGTCGGCCAGCACGGTGTCGACGTCGAGTCCCGCCCCCGGCGGCCGGTCGGCGAACACCACGGGCGTCCCGGCCTCCAGCTCGCTGCGCAGGTAGGTGTGGTCCTCGCCGGCGGGCACCACGATCAGCCCGTCGACCCGGCGCGCGCAGAACGTCTCGACCAGCTCCCGCTCCCTGCCGGGCTGCTCGCCCGACGACCCGCTCAGCAGCAGGCAGCCGTGGTCGATGACGACCTCTTCGACGGCCCTGCTCAGGCCGGAGTAGAACGGGTCCGCGACGTCCTCGATGACGAGCCCGATCGTCGCGGTCCTGCCTCTGCGCAGCACCCTCGCGCTCTCGTTGCGGCTGTAACCCAGCCGGTGGATGGCCGCCCGCACCCGCTCGGCCGTTGCCGGGTGCACGCCGGGCTCGCCGTTCACGACGCGCGAGACGGTCTTGAGCGCCACGCCCGCCGCCGAGGCGACGTCCTTCATCGTCGGTCTCACGCCAGGATCATGTCTTACCGACGAGGGGTCCGACAACGTTGTCAACCGGTTATGCCAGAGTGGTCCCCTATGTCGTTGCGTTCTGTGGCGCTCGTCGCGGGATTCGTGCTGGCCGCTCTCAACCTCCGGCCGGCGATCGCGGGCATCTCACCCCTCCTCGACGAGATCATGGACGACGTCGGTCTCTCGCCGGCGGGCGGCGGCGCGATCACCACGGTCATGATGGTCTGCCTGGGCGTCTTCGGGGCGGTGGCGCCGCTGCTCGCCCGGCGCGTCGGGCTCGACCGCACGCTCCTCGCCGGCCTGCTCGTGATCGCGGCCGGAGTCTCGCTGCGCGGTCTCGACGGCGCATTGGTGCTCTACCTCGGCTCGGCCCTCGCGGCCACCGCGATCGCCGTCATGAACGTCGCCATGCCCGGCGTCGTCAAACAGCACTTTCCCTCCCGGATCAACCTCATGACCGGCATCTACGTCTCCGCCGTCGTCGCCGGCGCGGCCACCTCCTCGGCGCTGGTGATCCCGCTCGAACACCTCACCGGGTACGGCTGGCGCGGCGTCTCGGTCCTGCTGGCGGTGCCCGCGCTGCTCGCGGCCCTGCTCTGGCTCCCGCAGGCGCGGCGCGGGCGACCCGGGGGGCAGAACGGCCCCCGTCCGATCGGCGCGGTGCTGCGCAGCCCCGTGACCTGGTACGTCACCGGGCTGATGGGGCTGCAGTCGCTCACCTTCTACGTCATGCTGGCCTGGCTGCCGACCATCTTCATCGAGGCCGGCCTGCCCGCCGAGCAGGCCGGCTACCTGCTCAGCCTGACGAACCTGGTCCAGGTGGGCACCTCGCTCGCGGTTCCCTTGCTGGCCGGGCGGCAGCCCTCGCAGGTGCCGTACGTGGTGGGCGCCTGCGTGCTGACGGCGCTCGGCTACCTGGGGATGCTGCTGGCTCCGACGACGCTGCCGTGGGTGTGGATGATCGTGCTCGGCGTCGGCCAGGGGGCCACGTTCGCGCTGTCGCTGCTGATCATCGCGTTGCGGCCGGCGAACTCGGCCACGGTGACCGCGCTGTCGGCGGTGGCCCAGTCGGTCGGCTACGGTGTCGCGGCGCTGGGGCCGGTGCTGTTCGGGCTGCTCAGAGAGGTCTCGGGCGGATGGTCGGCGCCGTTGACGGCGGGTCTCGTTGTGATCGCCGTCCAGACCGTGACGGGATGGCGCGCCGGGCGCCCTGCTACGTTGGGCAGGTAAGCCTTACCTGAGATGTGCGGGGGTTCACGGTGCTGACCGAGGCGCTCCAGCGGGTGGCCGACGCGCGTGGCGGGATCCTCGGAGTGGAGCCCGGTCTCGTCATCGAGCCGGACGAGAGCTGGACACCGGCCGCCGAGCTGGTGCGGGAGCCGTACACCTTGCTCGCGGAGCTGGCCGACGAGACGGCGGCGCGCTGGAACGCGCCGCGGCACGTCGGCGCGGCGCTGTTCTGGAAGACCTACGGCTACTGGCACACCCTGCCGATGGTGCTCGGGTGGGCGCTGGACGGGAAGGTGCCGCTCATGCGGCTGCCCGACACCTTCTTCAAGGTGTCCGCCGCCGGGGTGACCCTCGCGGCCACGCGCGTGAGCTGGGGCTCGGGCGCGGGCGGGATCGGTGAGGCGCTGGCCGAGTCGCAGGCCCCGCTGGTCAGGGCACTCGGCTCCCTGGCCAAGGTGGGCGAGCGAACGTTGTGGGGCTCCACCGCCGAGGCCGTGGTCCATCCGCTGACCTCGATCGTCGAAGGCGACTACATGCGGTTGCTGAAGGAGATCGGCCCGCCGGTCGACGGGCTGATCGAGCCCGCCGACGACGGCTATTTCCGCAAGACCTGCTGCCTGTGGATCACCCTGCCCGACGTGGAGCCGTGCGGGAGTTGCTGCGTGCTCAGGCCACAGAACCGGCCAGAGGGCCGACCGGCTCGTCCAACGGCCTGAGCTCGTCGGCGTAGCTCACCGAGACGCGGCGCATGACGCCGCTCGACTCGATGGAGTACTGGCCGAGCCGCCACAGCGGCGGCGAGTAGGCGTGGATGGACACGCTGGCGTCGACCGCGCCGGTGAGCCGGTGGATGTGGTCGGGCCCGAACGAGAACGACTGCCCCTCCGTCACCACGGTCTCCAGGTGCTCGCCGCCGATGCGCGGGTTGCACTCCAGCAGCGCGCCCTGCACCACGTGGACCGCCCCCGAGGAGATGTCGTGGTCGTGCCAGCCCGTGTCGTCCTCGGGGCGCCAGCACAGCAGCCAGACGTCCACGTACGCGTCGCGGTAGAGCGAGGCGTAGTGCCTGCCGCCGCCGGCGGGGAAGTCGACGTGGCCGCGCCACTCCTCCGGGCGGGCGGCCAGGTCGTTCACCAGGTCCCGGAGCTCACGCCGGTCGAGAGTGCGCTCCGGGAGCCGGGCACAGGTGCCCCCGTCCTGGATCTGTTCGGTGCTCACGTACGAGTCTCCTTTCTGCTGAGTAGGCGACGGGGGTTGACGACCCGGATGGCGTGCGCGGCGGCGGCGCCGAGTCCGGGGTCGGGTGCGGTGGCATAGGGCGCGTCGGAGCCGTTGACGACGACGTCGATGCCGAGCTCGCGGACGATCGCGTCGATCGCACGCGGGCCGTAGGAGGAGGTCTCCACGAAGAAGCCGGGGTCGACCAGGCCGCGCCCGCCGCCGCCCCTGGCGATGAGGCGCTCGGAGTGCAGCGGCGCCAGCCCGGCCAGGAGGGCGAAGCAGACGCGCAGCCTCGGGTGGCGGGGCCTGACGACGGCGTGGAAGTGGTGCCAGGCGGCGTGCATCTGCTGCACGTACGGCACCAGCGCGGGCCACCACGGCGGTGCGCCCTCGGTGAGGGCGGTAGGGCCCGGGTGCACGAACAGCGGCAGGTCGAGATCGGTCAGCACCTCCAGCAGCCGGTCGTCGGGCTCGGCCGTCGCGGGGATCTGCAACCCGGCGAAGCCCCGGGCGAGGTCCTTGGCCAGGCGGTCGGGGTCGACGTCGCTGTGGCAGGTGGCCGCCCACGCGCCGAAGGGCTCGCCGAGCGCCAGGGCGCCGTCGTGGTGGGCGTCGATCAGCGGCCAGGACTCCTCGGGCGGCAGGAACTCGACGCCGAGCGGGCTCGACAACGACACGAGGGCCAGGTCGAGGCCGGTGGTGTCGCGGTGCTCGTGGTCGACGGGATCGACGGCATACGGCGGCTCGCCGTCGAGGAGGAGCGTCCAGCCGTCGAGCCGGGGCGGGGAGGTGCGGGCGCGCAGGGCGTCGACGAACGCGCCGGTCCACAGGTGCTGGTGCACGTCGATGCTCACGGGTCACTCCTTCCCCTATTTCCTACTCACAATACATGCAAAGCCACTACGCAGGTGCACCGAGGACGTGAAACGGTTCACTGATACGGTTCAGTGAACCGTTTCACCTCCAGCTTGTCAACAGCACCCGAAGGTCGCGGGACCTCGACAGGCGGCGCGTCAGGATGGATGCTGAAAAGTACGTCCGCACCTTCGACACGGCGGAGCCAACATGCCCGGGCCGGGAAATCACCGTCTGTCGGTGACAACCAATAGGCTGGCCTAATGCCTCGGAAGAGAGCGACGATCCGCGAGGTGGCGCAGGCGACGGGCCTGTCCCCCGCGGCCGTCTCCTACGCGCTGCGCGGCCTGCAGGTGTCGGAGGAGACGAAGGAGCGTGTGCGTGCCGCCGCGGCCGAGCTCGGCTACGAGGCCGATCCCATCGCCAGGGCGCTGGCCAGCGGACGCACCGGCATGATCGGGCTGCTGTGCGGCTCGCTGGAGGACCTGTGGCAGCAGTCCCTGGCGGTCGGCATCAGCAGAGGGCTGCGCGAGAAGGACCGTTACGCGCTGATCCTCGACGCCTTCGGCGATCCCGTCAGAGAGCGGGCGCTGGCCCAGCAACTCCGTGACCAGCGGGTCGATGGAATGATCGTGCAGCCGATCGACCCGGCGGCGGCGTTCTGGCCGGAGTTGTGCGAGTCGCTGCCGGTGATCGCGGTCGGCGACTCGATCGCGGGCACGGCCGGAGAGGTCGTCTTCGACAACCGGCGCGGCGTGACCCTGGCCCTTGAGCACCTGCGCGCCCTCGGCCACCACCGCATCGCCGTGCTCACCCCCACCCGGGCCAGCACGCCCGACCGTCCCGCCGACGTGTTCGTGATGGCCGAGGCCGAGCGGCTGGGCCTGGACATCCAGGTCGCCACCTCGCCGCACGGTCTGGCCGACGCGACGGCGGTGGCCCACGACGTCCTGTCGGAGAAGGTCCCGACCGCCGTCTTCTGCTTCGCCGACTCGATCGCCTACGGGGTCTACGCGGCCGCCCAAAAGCTCGGCCTGTCGATCCCGGGCGACGTGTCGGTCATGGGCTACGACAACCATCCCATGTCGGGCCTGCTCACGCCGGGGCTGACGACGGTCGACTGGGGCATCGACGGCATCGTCATCGCCGCGGTCCGGCTCATGTCGGCGGCGGCCGACGGCGGCACCCGGCGGCGCCACGTCGTGCAGGCACCCACGCTGCGCGAACGCGGCTCGGTCGCCCGAGCCCCCGGCCTGCGCCAACTGTCACGTGCGGAGCGACACGGTTCGGAGGGGTGAGGGCCGGCTAACCGGCCGTCCCCGCCGGCCCGGCACTGTCGCCCGCTGCGGCCGTCAGGGCGCGGCGTGACTCCTCCAGGTCGTCCGTGAGCGGCCGGTCAGGCGGTGGGGCCTGGCGGGCCCTGAGGGCCGCGGTGCGCTCGCAGGCCAGCACGAGCGACAGCGGCTCCAGACAGCGCAGCGTCAGGCGAGCGGCCTGGGTGGCGAAGCTCGCGTGCTCCTCCGTGCCGAGCGAGATCACCGCCGTGCCCGTCGTCACCGGCACCGCGAGGTGGCGCAGCACGGCCATGGCGTCCTGGGCCACGTACTCGAGGATGAGGGCTCCCGAGGCCCCGGACCGCTGGGCGAGGAAGGGCAGGCGGCCGGTGTAGGCGGGGTCCATGAGCGCGGCCAGGCGGGCGGTGCTGAGCTGGGCGGTCTGTACGATCGCCGCCCGCAGCGCGTCGAGCGCCAGGGCCACCGGCGCCCCGTGGGAGTTGCCGTTGTGCCAGGCCAGTGTGCCGGCGATGAGCGGGTTTTCGGTGGCCGAGTTGAGGTCGATCTCGATGGTGGCGACGGTCCGGCCGAGCGCGTCCATGGTCGCGCCGTGCACCTGGGCGAAGGCCCGGAAGCCGTACGGGTCCTGGATGCGGGTGGCGAGCCCCTGGCTGAGCAGGGCCCGCAGGCGGGCGGCGACGACGGCCTGCCCCGGATGAGGGCGGGCCTCCTGCACGGGGGCGGCCAGCGGCTCCGCCGAGGCGTCGACGGCGGTGAACGACAGCGCGGCGACGTCGACGGCCGCATCGAGGAGCCGGCGCAGGCGGTGGCAGGCGATGGCGGCGTCGGCGAGCGTGGCGGCCCCCGAGCTGATGAACGGCAGCGCGTCGCTCGACGCCAGCGGGAAGCGGGGCTCCGCGGGCGGCGAGGCGCTGTCGTGGCGCCAGGGGAGTTCGCCCAGCAGGCAGAGGGCGGTGGTGGCCAGGGCTGTCAGGTCGCCGGTGCCGATGGCGCCGTACGTCCTGATGGGCGGGGTGAAACCGGCGTTGACGGCGTCCGCGAGCACGGGGAGCACGGCCGGGTCGACGCCGGAGCCGCCCGCGACGAACTGGTTGAGCCGGACGACGAGCATCGCCCTGGCACGGGCGCGCTCGATCGGCGGGCCGGCGCCGCACGCGTGGCTGCGCAGCAGGTCGAGCCCGGGAGCTTCGACGGGGACGGCCTTGTTGGCGCCGACACCGGTGCTCCGCCCGTAGACGGGGCCCCGCAGCCCCTGGGCGGTGGCCCACGCGGCCCGGGCCCGATCGATGGAGGAGATCGTGACCCGGGCCTCGTCGTACGCCGCCTCGTGCACCTGCGCACAGGTGAGGCCGGCGCCGTCGAGCTCCATACGGATTCAGTCGTTGTCGGGGATGAACAAGCCGAGCAGCCAGCTCACCACGCTGATGATGATCGCGCCCCAGAACGCGGCCGGATAGAAGTTGTCGACGTGGAAGGGGATGTCGACCTGCTCGGCGATGAACCCCGTCAGCAGCAGCATGGCGGCGTTGATCACGAGCAGGAAGAGGCCGAGCGTCAGCACGATGAGTGCGCACCCCAGCGTCTTGACGATGGGCTTGACGATCGCGTTGATGATGCCGAAGATCAGGGCCACGATCACCAGGACGCCCCAGTATTGCGCCGTGTTCGTCTCGAGGTCGACACCGATGCCCGGGACGAGCTGGATGGCGACCCACAGGGCCACCGCTGCCGCAAGGGTTCTGATGATGAATCTCACGCTGCTTGATCCTCCCACTCGGGAACGGTGCCGCGATAGAGGCGCGAGCACAACGATGCGCGGCGGTCACCGCCGGTAGTCGCCGGTTATGGCCCGTCCTGCTCGGGAAGGTGCGTGCAGGGGAGGTACGAGATGAACGCGGACGGGCTCGAGTCGCTGCCGGCCAACGAGTTGCACGATCGGGCGGTGCGTTATGCCGTACGCCATGGGGATCTGGGGTTTCTGTGGGAACTGTTGAAGGTGATCCCTGCCGCTGAGGCCGCCACCGGTCATCATGACGAGAGCGCCAACAACCTCAGCAGGGTCTCGGCGCTGCTCAGTGACGCCATCGCGTCGGGCGAGGGTGAGCTGGGGGAGGCGCTGCGCCCGATCTACCTCGACTACCTGCGCAAGCACCCCGACGCCTAGCCCTCCCCTGGCCCCCGCCCGCGCCCTGTTCTAGCCCGCGAGCTGGGCGTGGCGGCCGCTGTACTCGGCGAAGCCCGGCGTGCTGACCTCCTGCCCGCCCTTCAGGACGAGCATCGTCTCGTACGGCCCCGATTCCGCGAGCCGGGTCGCGAAACCCCTGGCCAGGACGGGCCCCATGGCGTAGATGGCGGTGGCGTAGGCGTCCGCCGTGCCGAGGTCGGGCCCGATCACCGTGACCGAGCCGAGCCCGCGCTGCACCTTGCCGGTGCGCGGGTTGACGATGGGTGCCCCGCCCGAGGTGGCGAGGCCCAGGTCGTGGGCGTGGACGACCTTCCGGACCAGGCCCGTGTGCGGGTCGCGGACGCCGATGCGCCAGCGCCTGCCCGGTGCGGCCGAGCCGCGTACGCGGATGTCGCCGCCCGCGTTGAGGCGGTGGTCGCCGGCGCCCGCGTTGACCAGGGCGCGCGACAGGCGTTCGAGCGCCCAGCCCTTGATGTAGCCGGACGGGTCGGTCACGCCGTTGATGCGGGGCTCGAACCAGCCGTCCGTGCGCCGGCCGAGCTCGTCGCAGCGGTGCAGGACCTCGATGAGTTCCGGGATCTGCTTGATGGTCTGGCCGCGGTTGAGCCGGCCGATCTGGCTGTCTTCCTTGACCGGGCTGAAGGTGTCATCCACCCACCTGAGCCAGGCGAAAGCGTCATCCAGCAGAGGGGTCAGCTCACGTGCGGGGAGCGCCGTGCGGATGTCCACGCTGACGGGCATGCCCATGACCATTTCGACACGGGCGGTTCCGGGGAAAGTCGTCACCTTGCCTCCTTGTCCGTCACCTACCGTCTCAGACAACGCGTAACGTCGGCCTAAACCTTGTGCCCATTTTCGAAACGGATCTGTGATCTGGGCACGGCGAGACGTGACAGGGCGCCGCCGACGTACCGCTTGAACGGGCGCGGACCGGCCACCACCACCTCGCGCTCGGCGATGTCGGGGATCTCGCGGCTCAGCCCGGAGGCGCTCAGGCGCTCCTTGACCCTGGGGTCGTGCTCGCGGCCGACGACGAGGACGAGTCCGTACCTGGCCTCCAGGTCGCGGAGCTCGTCGGTGGCGCGCTCGGTCCTGTAGACGGCGACGGTGTCGGTCTCCCTGTCCAGGCGGGCGCGCAGGGTGCGCGGGTCGACGCCGGTGGCGATCAGCAGGACCGGCTTGCTCTGTCTCGGTACGCGGCGGCTCATGACCGCCATGACGGCCGCCAGCGCGTACAGCAGCAGCCAGGCCACGCGGCCGGGCTCCGTCGCATGGGGCGCCGTCCCGGCCTGGTGGGCCACCAGCAGCGCCCCGGTCAGGTAACCTCCGAGCCGCAGCCGTTGCCTGGCCTCCTCGGTGCGCAGGTGCCCGGCGGCCTTGACGCTGAGCAGGCCGACCCCGGCGAGCAGCGCGGCCGCGACGTAGGAGGTGGGGCTCCAGGGGTGGCCGAGGCCCGGTTGGATCGCGCCGAACTCGGCTACCGCGACACCGCACCAGAAGAGGATGGGACCTTGGTTCGCACTCGCCTCGCTAGCCATGTCCATCACGGTGCTGAACGAAGATGAAAGGTTTCTGAACACAGCTGAGGAATCAGCTGAATCGGCCACCCCCATGCCCCTGGGCCCGCCTCGGCAGGGGGTGGTTAAGGTCGGGAACATGGCAAACGTGCGTGTTGAGCGGACTGATGACGGCGGATTCCGGGCCACGAACGCCCGCGGCGCCGAGGTGCGGATCGGCGGCGGCGACGAGGACGGCGTTTTCACCCCGGTCGAGCTGCTGCTGGCGGCGGTGGGCGGGTGCAACATCGTGACCGTCGAGCCGCTCACGGCCCAGCGGAACAAGCGGCTCGTCCGCCTGGCGATGACCGTGCGGGCGGAGAAGGTCGAACAGAGCAGGCTGGGCCCTGTGACGGTCACGTACGACGTGGAACTGCCGTCGGAGGACGCCCGCTCCGTGTTCGAGGCGGTGGCGGAGCGGGTGCACGAGAAGTACTGCACGGTGAGCAGGTCACTTCAGGAAGGTACGGAGGTTCGGTTGGAACTTCCGTAGGTGGGATTAAACAGATATTCGACCCCGTTATGACGCGACCGTTGCATTCGTCTCGGTACCGTTGTAGCAGGTCGAGAGGCCAATAGACCTTCACCGGAGCGGACGCGGAGGGGGACCGCGGTTCGCCAGTGCGGGACCGCCGGCGTTTTTGGGGGAAGACGCCGGCCTGGACCGCCACCGATCGGGCCGGGCAGCTTTGGGGGAACTGCCCGGCCCGATCCATGCGTATCCTCACCTTCCGTGAAGAAGATTGTCCTCGACTGCGATCCCGGCATCGACGACGCGCTCGCCCTGACTCTGCTGGCGGGCTCCCCGTCGGTGGACCTGGCCGGCATCACCACGGTGGGCGGCAACGTCGACCTGGAGCTGACCACCGCCAACGCCCTGGCACTCAGGGAGTTCCTGCGGCTCGGCGACGTGCCGGTGACACCGGGCAGCGCGGGCGCCCTGCTGCCGCGCACCGTCCGCGCCTCCCACGTGCACGGCGCCACCGGGCTCGGCGACGTACGGCTGCCCGCGGCCGAGCGTGGGCCGTCGCACGGGCACGCGGCCGACTTCATCGTGGAGACGCTTCGGGCCGCCCCCGGCGAGATCACGCTGGTGGCCGTCGGGCCGCTGACCAACCTCGCCCTCGCCGTACGCCGCGAGCCGCGCGTCGTCGAGTGGGCCGGCGACCTGGTCATCATGGGCGGCTCCTTCACGCGGGGCAACTACAACCCGGCGGCCGAGTTCAACATGCTGGCCGACCCCGAGGCGGCCGCGATCGTCTTCGACGCCGGGTGGACGGTCACGATGATGGGGCTGGACGTGACGCTGTCGGCCGTGGTCACCACCGGCGTGCTCGACCGCATGCGCCCGCTCGGGCGGCTGGGCCACGACCTGCTGGTGCCCGCGGCCAGCTTCTACGGCAGGGTCACGCCCGACGGCGGCCCAGCCATCCACGACGCGTGCGCGGTGGCGTACGTGCTGGACCCGTCGTTGTTCACCTGTGTCCCCGCCGTGGTGAACGTGGAGACGGCCGGGCGGTACACCCGGGGGATGACGGTGACGGACTTCAGGGTCGGCGACCGGCGGGCGAACGCGCAGGTGGGGACGTCGCTGGACGTGAAGCGGTTCTGGGACCTGGTGCTGGGGGCGTACGAAGGGCTGGCTGCCCGGCTCGGATGATGTGCGGGCACCGTTCGGCGGCTGATACAGTTACACCTGTTGCGCCGCTAGCTCAGTTGGTCAGAGCAGCTGACTCTTAATCAGCGGGTCCGGGGTTCGAGTCCCTGGCGGCGCACAAACTCACAGGGCGCTCTCCAGCTGGAGAGCGCCCTGCGTCGTTTCCGCCGGTCAGAGCAGCACCCGGCCCAGCCTTCCGCGGTGGAAGACCAGCGGGTCGTCGCCGGCGTCGTCGTTGGTGGTCAGGTCGACCACCCTGGCGAGGATCAGTTCGTGGTCGCCCACGAGGTGGCACGAGTCGAGCACGCAGTCGATCCACGCGACCGCGCCGGTGATCGCGGGATGGCCGCTCGCGTTCACCGTCCACCCCACGCCGGAGAACCGGTCGGTCCCCTTCTTCGCGAACGACTGGCACACCCGCTCCTGACCGGCGCTCAGCACGCTGATGGTGAACGCGCCCGCGGCCCGGATGTGCGGCCACGTCGTCGAGGTGTGGGCGGCGCAGAAGCTCACGATGGGCGGATCGAGGGAGACGGAGGTGAAGGAGTTGACGGTGAAACCGTGCGGCTCGCCGTCCGACAGGGCCGCGATCACCACGACGCCCGTCGGATAGTGACCGAGCGCGCGTCTCAGCCGCACGCTGTCGATCATGACGGCGCCCGCCGTCGGCGCGCTCACCGTGCTTCCCACCGCTGCTTGAGCCGGGCGAGATGGCGCAGGCCGTCGAGGACGGCGTCCGTGTCGGGCACGAAGTCGATGAGGCAGGCCACCTCGTCGACGCCGATCTGCTCCAGGGAGCTCAGCACGGTCATGCCGTCGTCGACGGTGCCGAACAGGCCGCCCGTCTCGAAGTACCGCTCGAAGGAGACCTCCAGGAGGAACTCGATGTCCTCCGGGTCCATCTCGTCCGGGTCGATGCCCGGCATCAGCTCCTCCGCCGCCTTCAGGACCAGGCCGAGCGAACTGCGCAGGTAGTCGGTGAACGGGTCGTGCACCACCTCCCGGACCTTGGCGCGGTCGTCGCCGACGAACGTGTGCAACATCAGCGCGACGTGGCCGGTCCCGTTGTGCGCCCTGGCGTAGTGCTCGCGGTATTCGGCGACCTTGCGGACGAGGTCGTCGAGGCTCTGGCCGAGCAGGTGGGTGAGGATGCCGACGCCGAGGTCGCCCGCCTGGCGGAACGTCTCCGGGTTGCCCGAGCTGGTGAGCCACGTGGGCAGCTCCGGCTGGACCGGCGCCGGGTGGGTGCGCAGCTTGACCGACTCGCCCGCGCCGTCGACCAGCTCCACCTCCTCCTGCCGCCACAACCTCCGCACCGTGTCGATGGTGTCCATCGTCACCTGGCGGCGGTCGGCGTAGTTCTCCGGCCGCAACGCGAAGTCCACCACGTGCCAGCCAGGAGCGAACGAGACGCCGGCCCGGCCGCCGGAGAGGTTGTCCACCATCGCCCATTCCTCGGCGATGCGCGCCGGGTGGTGCAGCGGGGCCACGACGCTTCCCGCGCGGATCGCGACGTTCTCGGTCACCGCGGCGACGGCCGCCGCGGTCACCGCGGGATTGGGATATCGGCCGCCGAATTCATGGAAATGCCGCTCGGGTGTCCACACCGCGGAGAAACCGTTGGTGTCGGCGAACCTGGCCCCTTCGAGCAGCAGCCGGTATTGGTCGGTCCCGCTACGGACACCGTCCGCGAAATAGAATAAACCAAAGTCCACCGGTGTCTCCTTACGCGCCGCGCTGGTGCGCCCCGGCCGGGCACACCGGCGAGATTTCAGGTTGCCGAGCGGCACCAGTATTCGCGACGCGAGAAGCGCGGGGTAACCCCTATGCCCCATTAGACGTGCCGCTCGCCGCCGGACCGGCGGGCGCACGCAGGCAACCCTTATCGCCCCCCTCAACAGCGCCGGCCACACCGCGCTGAATGTCGGGCCGGCCCCCAGGAATGGCGTGCTTTCCCCTCGGTCGCAGTCCAGGGGATCCGTAGGGGAATGCAGGCGGATATTAGGGGGCGAATCCCGTAGCTGATCCGCGGCCCCATGGGCTGGAATGAAACGTGACTGGGGCGGGGCGTCCGGGCACGCGCTCGAAAGGCGTATCAGCTGATATCCCGCTCATAGGCCGAGAGGATATACGCAACGTGACTCTGACCACAGAACGCGGCTTGGAACCGCCTCTCTCCCTACGGGAGCGGGTGGCCGAACTCGGCATGATCAAGGATCAGGCGCGCGGCGGGGAAGCTCGGCCTGCCAAGGACCCGCAGCGGGCCAGGGGCAAGCTCACCGTCGACGAGCGGCTCGACCTGCTCTTCGACCCCGGCACCTTCACCGAGATAGAGCCGCTGCGCCGGCATCGCGCCAGCGGCTTCGGCATGGAGAACCGGCGGCCCTACACCGACGGCGTGATCACCGGCTGGGGCAAGGTGCACGGCCGTACCGTCTTCGTCTACGCGCACGACTTCCGCATCTTCGGCGGCTCGCTGGGCGAGGCGCACGCCCAGAAGATCCACAAGCTCATGGACCTGGCCATGACGACCGGCGCGCCGCTCGTCAGCCTCAGCGACGGCGCCGGCGCCCGCATCCAGGAGGGCGTGACCGCGCTCGCCGGCTACGGCGGCATCTTTCAGCGCAACGTGCAGGCCTCCGGGGTCATCCCGCAGATCAGCGTGATCCTCGGCCCCTGCGCGGGCGGCGCCACCTACTCGCCGGCGCTCACCGACTTCACCTTCATGGTCAGCGGCATCTCACAGATGTACATCACCGGTCCCAACGTGGTCGAAGCGGTCACCGGCGAGAAGATCAGCCACGACGAGCTCGGCGGAGCTCAGGTGCACGGCACCGTCTCCGGCGCCGCCGGCTTCGTCTACGACAACGAGACCGACTGCCTGGAGGAGGTCCGCTACCTTCTCTCGCTCCTGCCCGCCAACAACCGCGAGTCGCCGCCCGACCTGGCCACCGCCGACCCCGCGGACCGGCGGTGCGAGGCGCTGCTCGACATCGTGCCCTCGGAGCTGAGCCGCTCGTACGACATGCGCGAGGTCCTCCACGAGATCGCCGACGACGGCGACTTCTTCGAGGTGCACAGCACGTGGGCCACCAACGTCGTCTGCGCCCTGACCAGGATCAACGGCCAGGTCATCGGCATCGTGGCCAACCAGCCGGCCTCGCTGGCGGGGGTGCTGGACATCAACGCCTCGGAGAAGGCCGCCCGGTTCGTGCAGTTCTGCGATGGGTTCAGCATCCCGCTCGTCACCCTGGTCGACGTGCCCGGCTTCCTGCCCGGCCGCGACCAGGAGCACGCCGGCATCATCCGGCACGGCGCCAAGCTGCTCTACGCGTACTGCAACGCCACCGTCCCGCGCATCCAGGTCATCCTGCGCAAGGCGTACGGAGGGGCGTACATCGTGATGGACTCCCGCTCCATCGGGGCGGACCTGTCATTCGCGTGGCCGACCAACGAGATCGCCGTCATGGGCGCGGAGGGCGCCGCGAACGTCGTGTTCCGCAAGGAGATCGCCGCGGCCGACGACCCCGACTCGGCCCGCGTCCGGCTGATCAGGGAGTACCGGCAGGAGCTGATGCACCCCTACTACGCCGCGGAGCGCGGGCTGGTCGACGACGTGATCGACCCGGCCGAGACCAGGGCGGTCCTCGCCCGGTCGCTGGCCATGCTCCGCGCGAAGACCACCAAGGTCCCGTACCGCAAGCACGGAAACCTGCCGATGTGATGGGCGGCAACGGCGCGGTGTTCAGGTTCGTACGCGGCGAGCTGGACCAGGAGGAGCTGGCCGCGGTGGTGACGGCGCTGCTGCACCGCCTCCGGCCCTGCGCGGAGGAGCGCAACGCCCCGCCGCCCCGGCCCGCGCCGAGGGCGGGCGAGCGGGACGGCCGGTCCTGGCACGGCGGCCCCTCCACCCGGCCGCCCGCCTGGGACGAACCGCACACATTTCAGGCGCCGAACTCCTGGTCGCCAGGGTGAGTGCGGACATCAACGGAAGGAAGACCAGTGATCACCGAAACCGGAACGTGGGTGCGGCGCTTCTTCGCCGCGCCGGCCGGCCGTGACACCGCCACGCGCCTGATCTGCTTCCCGCACGCGGGCGGCTCGGCCTCCTATTTCCACCCGGTCGCCAAGCAGCTGACGCCGCGGTTCGACGTGCTGGCGATCCAGTACCCGGGCCGGCAGGAACGCCGCCACGAGCCGTGCATCGACGACATCGGCGAGCTCGCGGACCGGGTCACGGCGGAGATCGTGCCCCTGGCGGACCGCCCGATGGCCTTCTTCGGGCACAGCATGGGCGCCGTCGTCGCGTTCGAGGTGGCCAGAAGGCTGGAGGAGCGGGACCTCGCACCGCGGGTGTTGTTCGCCTCCGGCCGGCGCGCGCCCTCCTGCGTACGCGTCGAGACCGTGCACAAGGAGGGCGACCAGGCGCTGCTCGCCGAGGTGCGCCGGCTCGGCGGCACCGACGTGCGCATGCTGGCGGACCCCGAGCTGCAGAGCATGATCCTGCCGTCGCTGCGCGGCGACTACACGGCCATCATGACCTACCGCTGCACGCCCGGCGCCACGATCGGCACACCCGTCGTCGTCCTCACCGGCGACCGCGACCCCCACGTCAGCACCGACGAGGCGGCGCGCTGGAAAGAGCACACCACCGGCGCGTTCGACCTGCACGTCTTCAGCGGCGGTCACTTCTACCTGAACGACCACGCCGCCGCGGTCATGCGGACGATCACCGAGAACATCCCCGCCGCCCAGGCGTAGATCCCCCTTTCGGTAGCACGAAGAGTACGAGGCGAGAATGGCTGCGAACGACACCAAGCTCATCGAGGCCCTGCGTTCCTCCTTGAAGGAGACGGAACGGCTGCGTGCGCAGAACCGTTCTCTCGCCGAGGCGGCGCGCGAGCCGATCGCGATCGTCGGTATGGCCTGCCGTTTCCCCGGCGGGGTGTTCTCACCGGAGGACCTGTGGAATCTGGTGGACTCCGGCCGGGACGCGATCGGCGAGTTTCCCGTGGACCGCGGCTGGGACCTGGACAGGTTGTACGACCCCGATCCGGACAGCCGTGGCACGACGTATGCGCGGCACGGCGGTTTCCTGTACGGGGCGGGCGAGTTCGATCCGGCGTTCTTCGGGATTTCGCCGCGTGAGGCGCTGGCGATGGACCCGCAGCAGCGGCTCCTGCTGGAGGCGTCGTGGGAGGCGATGGAGCGGGCCGGCATCGACCCCGCCGGGCTGCGGGGCAGCCGTACCGGCGTGTTCGCCGGGGTGATGTACCACGACTACGCACCCGCCTCCGTGCCCCAGGAGCTGGAGGGCCTGGTCGGCACCGGAAACTCGGGCAGCATCGCGTCCGGGCGGGTGTCGTACACGTTCGGGTTCGAGGGCCCGGCGGTGACGGTGGACACCGCGTGCTCGTCGTCGCTGGTCTCGCTGCACCTCGCGGTGCAGGCGCTGCGGTCGGGCGAGTGCGACCTGGCGCTGGCCGGGGGCGTGACGGTCATGGCGACGCCCGGGACGTTCGTGGAGTTCTCGCGTCAGCGGGGGTTGTCGCCGGACGGGCGGTGCAAGGCGTTCGCGGCCGGTGCCGATGGCACGGGGTGGGCCGAGGGTGTCGGCATGTTGCTGGTGGAGCGGTTGTCGGATGCGCGCCGGCATGGTCATCGGGTGCTGGCGGTGGTGCGTGGTTCGGCGATCAATCAGGACGGTGCGAGTAACGGGTTGACGGCGCCGAACGGTCCGTCGCAGCAGCGGGTGATCCGGCAGGCGCTGGCCAACGCGGGGTTGTCGGCGGCCGAGGTGGACGCGGTCGAGGCTCATGGGACGGGGACGTCGCTGGGCGACCCGATCGAGGCGCAGGCGCTGATCGCCACCTACGGTCAGGATCGGGATCGGCCGTTGTGGCTGGGGTCGTTGAAGTCGAACATCGGTCATGCGCAGGCGGCTGCGGGCGTCGGCGGTGTGATCAAGATGGTGATGGCGTTGCGGCGCGGGATGTTGCCGAAGACGTTGCACGTGGATGAGCCGTCGCCGCATGTGGACTGGTCGGCGGGCGCGGTGGAGCTGCTGACGGAGGCTCGTTCGTGGGACGAGCTCGACCGCCCGCGCCGCGCCGCCGTCTCCTCGTTCGGGGTGAGCGGCACCAACGCCCACGTCATCATCGAGCAGGGCGACGAGAACGAGGCCCCCACGGGCGACGACGCGGCCCTGCCGGTGCTGCCCTGGATGATCTCGGCCAAGAGCCCGGAGGCGCTGGCCGGGCAGGCACGGCGGCTCGCCTCGTGGGCGGAGCGGCACCCGGACGCGGACCCGGCCGGGGTCGCCTGGACGCTGGCCGGCGGCCGCAGCGTGCTGGAGCACCGCGCGGTCGTCGTGGGCGCCGACCGCACCGAACTGCTGGCCGGGCTTGAGGCACTGACCGAGGACCCCTCGGGTGCGATCTCGGGCAGCGGCTCCGGCGGGAAGGTGGCGCTGCTGTTCTCCGGTCAGGGTAGTCAGCGGGTCGGCATGGGCAAGGAGCTCGCCGAGGCGTTCCCCGTGTTCGGCGCCGAGTTGGACGAGATCTGCCGGGTGTTTGAGCCGTTGTTGCCGCATTCGTTGCGTGAGGTGATGTTCGGCGATCGCGGGGGTGTGCTGGATGAGACGGGGATGACGCAGCCTGCGTTGTTCGCGTTCGAGGTGGCGCTTCATCGGTTGTTGGAGTCGTTGGGTGTGCGGGCGGATGTGCTGGTGGGGCATTCGGTCGGTGAGATCGCGGCTGCTCATGTGGCTGGGGTGTTCTCGTTGGAGGATGCGTGCACGCTGGTGGCGGCTCGTGCGCGGTTGATGCAGGCGCTTCCTTCTGGTGGGGCGATGCTGGCGGTGGCCGCGTCTGAGGTTGATGTGCTGCCGCTTTTGGCGGGTCGTGAGGATCGGGTGGGGATCGCGGCGGTGAATGGTCCTGCCGCGGTGGTGGTGTCGGGTGATGAGGCGGCGGTCGCGGAGATCGAGAGCCTGGCTCAGGTGCGTACTCGGCGGTTGCGGGTGTCGCATGCCTTCCATTCGCCGTTGATGGAGCCGATGTTGGCGGAGTTCGCCGAGGCGATCGGTGGTCTTGCTTTCCACGAGCCCGCGATCCCGGTCGTGTCGAATGTGACGGGCCGCCTGGCCGAGCCGGGCCAGCTGACCGACCCCGCCTACTGGGTCGACCACGTACGCGGAGCCGTGCGGTTCGCCGACGCCGTCGCCGCAGCCGGCGCGACCGGCGCCAGGATCTGGATCGAGGTCGGCCCCGACGCCACCCTCACCGCGCTGGCCCAGCAGAGCGCCGGGGACGGCGTCTTCGTCCCCAGCACGCGCAAGGACCGTGCGGAGCCCCTCGCCTTCGTGCAGGCCCTGGGCCACCTGCACGTGCGCGGCATGACCGTCGACTGGGAGGCGTTTTTCGCCCCCGCTCACCCCTCGCCCGTGGACCTGCCCACCTACGCCTTCCAGCACCAGCGGTACTGGATCTCCGCCCGCTCCGGGGCCGGCGACATGGCGGGAGCGGGGCTGGCGGCGTACGACCACCCCCTGCTGAGCGCGGTGACCGAGGTGGCCGGCGGCGAGTCCGTCGTGCTCAGCGGCCGCCTGTCCGTAGCCGCCCAGCCGTGGCTGGCCGACCACGCCGTCAACGGCACGATCCTGCTCCCCGGGACGGCGTTCCTGGAGCTGGCGCTGCAGGCGGGCAACGAGGTGGGCAGCCCCCTCGTCAAGGAGCTCACCCTGCAGGCGCCGCTGCTGCTGCCCGCCGGCGGCGCACGCCAGGTGCAGGTGGTCGTCAGCGCCGCCGACGCCTCCGGCGCGCGGCCGATCGCCATCCACTCCCGCGCCGACGGCGCCACCGCCGGCACGTGGACCCGGCACGCCGAAGGCGCGCTGTCCGCCGACGCGCCCGCGTCCGCGGACGGGCTGGAGCAGTGGCCGCCGGCCGGCGCCGAGGCGGTCGACGTCTCCGGCGCCTACGATCTGCTGCTGGACATGGGGTACGAGTACGGGCCCGTCTTCCAGGGTCTCCAGGCCGCGTGGCGGCGGGACCAGGACGTGTTCGCCGAGGTCGAGCTGCCCGAGCAGGCGCACGCGGACGCGGCCAGGTCAGGGCTGCACCCCGCCCTCCTCGACGCCGCGATGCACGCCCAGCTGATCGCCGGTGACGGGCAGACGGTGCTGCCGTTCTCCTGGGCCGGGGCGCGGCTGCACGCGGCGGGCGCGAGCAGCGTACGGGTGCGGATCACCCGCCTGCGCGAGACCTCCATCGCGCTGACCATCGCCGACGCCGGCGGCGCGCCGGTGTTGTCGGTCGACTCACTCGCCGTCCGCCCGGTCACGGCGGACCAGCTGACCGCCGCGGGCAACGACCACGCCGAGTCGTTGTTCCGGGTGGAGTGGACCCCCGTCTCCGCCGCCGACGCCGCCGAGCTGCCCGAGCTGGCCTCGGTCACCGAGGACGCCGCCGTGCCCGGTGCGGTCACCTACGTCGTGACCCCGCAGGAGGCGGACGTCCTCGACGCCGTGCGCGAGACCACCGCCGACGTTCTGAGCGCGGTGCAGGGATGGCTGGCCGACGAGCGGTTCGCGTCGTCGCGGCTGGTGGTGGTGACGCGGGGTGCGGTGGCCGTGGACGACGGTGATCGCGTCGACGTGTCGGTGGCTCCGGTGTGGGGTCTGGTACGGGCGGCCGAGGCGGAGAACCCTGGCCGGTTCGTGCTGGTGGACGTGGATGACAGCGCCGAATCGCGGGCAGCGCTGGCAGGGGTGGCGGCATCGGGAGAGCCTGAGGCGGCCGTCCGCGGTGGTCAGATCCGGGCTCCACGCCTGGTGCGAGCCGCGACCTCGGCGGGTGAGCCGGTGTTCGGGCCCGACGGGACCGTCCTGGTCACCGGCGGCACCGGTGGGCTCGGCGCGCTGGTGGCGCGTCACCTGGTCACCGAGCACGAGGTTCGGAACCTGCTGCTGGTGAGCCGGCGCGGGCTCGACGCTCCGGGCGCGGCCGAGCTGGTGGCGGAGTTGTCGGAGCTGGGCGCCGAGGTGGACGTGGCGGCCTGCGACGTGGCCGACCGCGACGCCCTCGCCGCACTGATCGCGTCCGTCCCCGGCCAGCGCCCGCTGCGCGGCGTGGTGCACGCCGCGGGCGTGAGCGACAACGGGCTGGTCGCGTCGTTGTCGCCGGAACGGCTGCACCGCGTGCTGGGACCGAAGGCCGACGCCGCCTGGCACCTGCACGAGCTGACCCGCGACCTCGACCTGTCGGCGTTCGTGCTGTTCTCGTCCGCCGGCGGCTCCGTCCTCGCGGCGGGCCAGGCCAACTACGCCGCCGCGAACGTGTTCCTCGACGCCCTGGCCGTGCACCGGCGGTCGTCGGGCCTGGTCGCCACGTCGCTGGCATACGGGCTGTGGGAGACCGACGCCGGCATGAGCGGCTCGCTGGGCGAGGCGGACTTCGAGCGCATGCGGCGTCAGGGCCTGCCGGCGTTGACCGTGGACGAGGCGCTGGCGCTGTTCGACGCCGGGTCCGGCTCGGACACGGCGGTGCTGGTGCCGCTGCGCATCGACACGAGCGCGCTGGCCGACCGGGGCTCTCGCCTTCCCGCGCTGCTGCGCGGACTCGTACGCGGGTCCGTACGGCAGGTGGCCCGCTCGACCGGGTCCAAGCTGGCCCGCCGGCTCGCCGGGCTGGAGGGGGCCGAACGCGGCAGGATGTTGCTGCTGGAACTCGTCCGCAAGGAAGCGGCCAAGGTGCTGGGGCACGCCTCGGCGGACGCGGTGCAGCCCGACCGCGCCTTCCAGGAGCTCGGCTTCGACTCCCTGACGGCAGTCGAGTTCCGCAACCAGCTCACCGCCGCCATCGGCGTGCCGCTTCCCGCCACGCTCATCTTCGACTACCCGACCGCCGAGGCCATCGCGGACCACCTGGCCAGCCAGATGGCCGGCGGCCAGGCCGCCCAGTCCGCCGTGACCGCCGCGAAGACGGTCGACGAGCCGATCGCGATCGTGGGCATGGCGTGCCGGTACCCGGGTGGGGTGCTGTCTCCTGAGGACCTGTGGGAGCTGGTGGCGCAGGCTCGTGACGGGGTGGGCGAGTTCCCTGCCGACCGTGGCTGGGACCTGGACAAGCTCTACAACCCCGACCCCGGAAGCCAGGGCACCTCGTACACGCGTCAGGGCGGGTTCTTGTATGACGCGGCGGAGTTTGATCCGGGGTTCTTCGGGATTTCGCCGCGTGAGGCGTTGTCGATGGATCCGCAGCAGCGGTTGTTGCTGGAGGCGTCGTGGGAGGCGATCGAGCGGGCGGGGATCAGTCCGGTGGGGTTGCGGGGGAGCCGGACGGGTGTGTTCGCGGGTGTGATGTATCACGACTACGGGTTGGGGACGCCGGCGAATACCAGTGGCGGGAGTTTGGTGTCGGGGCGGGTGTCGTACACGTTGGGGCTGGAGGGCCCGGCGGTGACGGTGGATACGGCGTGTTCGTCGTCGTTGGTGGCGTTGCATTGGGCGGCGCAGGCGTTGCGTTCGGGTGAGTGTGATCTGGCGTTGGCCGGTGGTGTGACGGTGATGTCGACGCCGGGGATGTTCATTGAGTTCTCGCGGCAGCGTGGGCTGGCTGCGGATGGGCGGTGTAAGGCGTTCTCGGCTGGTGCGGATGGCACGGGTTGGGGTGAGGGCGTTGGTGTGCTGCTGGTGGAGCGGTTGTCGGACGCTGAGCGCAACGGCCATCAGGTCCTCGCCGTGGTGCGGGGTAGTGCGGTCAATCAGGATGGTGCGAGTAACGGGATCACGGCTCCGAATGGTCCTTCGCAGCAGCGGGTGATCCGTCAGGCGCTGGCGAACGCGGGTCTGTCGCCGGCTGAGGTGGACGCGGTGGAGGCGCACGGCACCGGTACGAAGCTCGGTGACCCGATCGAGGCGCAGGCTATCCTCGCGACGTACGGGCAGGATCGGGAGCAGCCGCTCTGGCTGGGATC